>JAAZIG010000395.1 GCA_012510325.1 Bacillota bacterium | reverse complement strand
GCCCGGGAAAAAGAGCAGGCCGATCTCATCTTCACCGATCCCCCCTATCAGGAGACAACCGTCCCCGAACTGCTGGAGGCGGCTGACCGCTACCGGTTGCTGCGCCCCGGCGGCCTGATCGTACTGGAGCTCTTCGCCCGCAGCAGATTCTGGCCGGAGGGACACCCGGCGGTGGAGCTGAGAAGATACGGTGACACCCATCTGGTTTTCATCGAAGCCGCCGCCGTGACCGCAGCCCGGGCGGCCCTGTCTGCGGAAAACAGGGTCCCGCCGCCTAAGAGCCCCGGTTGATGCGGCAGAATGCGGAGCGCACGGCGCGAACAGCATAGAACACGGCAGCAAGAGCGGTGAGCACCCCCAGGAAGAGCAATACCCGGTTGAGCATGAAGAGCGTCCGCGAACACCAGAAGGAGAGGCTGCTGCGCGGCACTGTCTCCAAAAATACGGGGAGAGCGGCCCCGCCGAGCAGCTTTCCGCCGGGGCCGAGCAAAACGGCGGTGAAAAGGCCTGCGATGAAAGCGTGGATCGCCCGGGCGCCCAGATAGGGGCCCAGCCGCAGATCGGTTTTCGAGATGATGCTGGCCACCTGAAAATGCACCGAGAGGCCGCTCCAGGCGATAATCATCCCGATGGCGATCACCTTCTCCCCCAGAGCCGCCCCGGCGCCGGCGGCGGCCTGGCAGCCCAGATCGATCTCGAAAAAACCGCTGACCAGGGGAGCGGCCAGGGCTGGGCTCAACCCGACCAGATTGAGCACGGTGCTCACCCCCCGTCCCAAAATAGCGACCACCCCGACGAGATCCAAGATCCGGATAACCACCGCCAGGAGGATGATGAAGCCGCCCACCAGAAGAAGGGTCTCGATCGATTTATGGATCGCCTCCCCCATCAGCCTGCCGAGGGGGCGCCCGTCTCTTTCCCTTGCCTTCACCAGAGCCTGCAACGCCCGGCTGAGGAGGAACCCCCGGGGAGGAAGTTTTTCCGCCGTGGCAGCCTCCTTCTGCCGGTAAAAACGCATCAGCATACCGAGAGTCAGGCTGGAAAGATAGTGGGCCAGCATGATCGTCAACCCCGCCTGCGGGCAGCCGAGCATGCCCACGGCTACGGCGCCGATCATAAAGAGGGGATCGGCTGTGTTGGTGAAGCTGAGCAACCTCTCCGCCTCGACACGGTTGCAGAGGTTTTGCTCCCGCAGCTCGGCGGTCAGGACGGCGCCGATGGGAAAGCCCGAGGCCAGCCCCATCGCCATAACAAAAGAACCGGACCCGGGCACATTAAAAAGAGGGCGCATCACCGGCTCCAAAAAGACACCCATCATATGGACTACGCCGAGGCCGATGAGAATTTGCGAGATGACGAAAAAGGGAAGCAGTCCGGGAAAAACAATATCCCACCAGATGTGCAGCCCCGCCACGGCGGCCTCAAAAGCATCCTTGGGAAAACGGACCATGGAGACGGTCAGGAAGATGGCGCAAAAAGCGATCAGATAAGTGTTGAGAGCTTGTTTGTGCCGGGGCAGCTCTTCTCTTTGACGAAACAGCAGGTAGAAAAAAAACAGAATTACTGCGGCAGAGACGGCCAAACACAAAGGGCTTTCCTCCTCGACCAGGCTATAATCTATTATAGTGAGTGAAGAAAGCCCTTAGACCAGTTTTTATATTACAGATCCTAAGCGGTCGCGTCCCACTTCCCTTCGCTGCGCAGCTCCTCGACGATCCCCTCCGCAATCTGCATCAGCTCGCGTTTGTCCACTTTGGCCACCCTGGTCAGGGGAAAGTCTTTGTCCTGAGGCCAGATCTCAATATGCTGCGGCCTTTTGTAGGCGGCGATACCCTTGCAATGTTCCTCGATCTCCGCCGCGGTCAGCTCAACCCCTTTTTTCGGGCGGATAAAGGCGAAGATGCCCTCATCGAAGAGCTGATGCTTGATCCCGACAACATCGACGAGATCAACTTTTTCATGTGAAGCGATATAGTCCTCCACCTCGTCGGGGAAGACCTGATAGCCCTTCTGCTTGATCACGAACTTCTGCCTTCCCGAGAGGAAGAGAGCCCGGTTGGCGCCAACCATCTTGTAGTAACCCATATCCCCGGTATAGAGGACGCCGTCTGTGGAGACCGCCTGCGCCGTCTCTTCGGGAAGGTTGTAGTAGCCCTTGAAAACGATGGGCCCGTGGACGCAGATCTCCCCGACCTCCCCGTCAGGAAGCTCCTCTCCGGCGCTGCCGTCGGCCTGCATCGGCTGGCGCACCGTCACCGGGGCCAGCTCGTCGAAGGCGGCGCCGACCTGCCCGGCCATCTCTTCAACGGTGATGCCCGGTGCGGTAAAGGTATAGAAACCGGCAGTTTCAGTCATCCCCATGCCGGTGCCGAAGTTGGGGGCCATTTTAGACATCTCTTTCAAGAAAACACTGTCCACAGCGGAGCCGCCGTAGATGGCGAAGAGGAGACTGCTGAGATCGTAGTCGCCATACTCGGGAAGGGCCCATTCCAGGCGGTACTGCGTCGGGATCTGACCGAGGACGGTAATCTTGTATTTTTCGATAGCCTCCAGGGTCGCCTTTGGATTGAATATCTGCAGCAGATGGGCCGTTCCGCCCACATAGAGCGTCGTCATTAGCTGCTCGGTGACGCAGCCGACATGGCTGGGCGGCAGATTGATCAGCATCCGCATCTCATCTACACCCACCTCGGAGGCGATCCCCCGGGCGAGCACTTCGTTTTGGATAATGATATTTTCATGGCTCATCACCGCCGGCTTGGGCTCACCCGTTGTCCCGGTGGTGAAGATGATCAGCGCCGGGGTATGCGTATCGATGGCCGCAGCCGCTTGTTTAAGTTTCCCCTGAAAAAGATCCTTGATCTTCAAAAGAACCAGCTTACCCTTGTTCATCATATCGGTAATGGCCATCGCTCCGTCCAGCAG
>JAAZIG010000005.1 GCA_012510325.1 Bacillota bacterium | reverse complement strand
CAAAAGTGCGGATATTGCTATGACTCCCCACATAGTGAAGATATTCAGAGCTGAAGCCGCCGACAAAAACAAGGATATCGCAAAGCTCGCTCAAGTCGGCGCTGCTCAAGGTCGCCTCATCGATCTCGACACCGTCAAGTTTATAGCGGTCCAGAAAATTTTGCATCGCAACGAGGTCCGGATCCCAGCTGCCCCGGCCGGTATAGAGGCCAACGGTGGGGTTAAACGGTTCCGGAACCACGGGTTCGGCAATAATCGGCTGATCCGCCGGCGGGGGCTCAGGGTCGCTCGGCGGTGGCGGAGCCGCACCGGGATGGGTCACCAGGTAGAGCCCCACCCCCGCCAGGGCAAGAACTACAACTGCAAGCAGAATCAGTACAAATAAGCGTAATCTGGTCAAGTTTTTCACCAGCTATTGAAAGATATTTAGTCTCGGGCTCAGCGAACCCGGCTATGCTCAAGGGCGTTGAGTCCCGCCTAATTATATCATCCGCCGGAGCTGAGTTGAAGGCCCGGCCGGCTCCGGCCGGCCTGGAAAACACTGTTCTCTTAGTATTTGCCCGGCGCACTCCATTTATGTCAGCGCCGGCTCTTCCTGCTAAAAACAGCGGGTTGACGAAAGGTTATTTTGCGCCTGTTAACGTAATCCGATGTTCTTTTTGTGTTAGAATGACGTTGTGCCCATTTTCGTTTGACCAAATCAGCTAACAGCAGAGCAAGCAGCAGAAGGTGAGGCTTCCCCAATGGTCCAGGATATGACGAAAGGCTCAGTGCTACGGCAGATTGTTATATTTGCCATCCCCCTGTTCATCGGAAACATCTTTCAGCAAGCCTATAATCTGGTTGACGCCGTTGTTGTCGGCCGCTTCGTCGGCAAAAATGCCCTCGCCGCCGTGGGAACCAGCTTTCCGGCCCTGTTTCTGCTCATCGCCCTGGTCATGGGGTTAACCATGGGCGCATCGGTGGTGGTATCGCAACTTTTCGGCGCCGGAGAGATCAAGAAGATGCGCCGGGCTGTCTCGACAACCTTAATCTTTCTCTCCATTTGCGCCCTCAGCCTCACCGTGATTGGTCTTCTTGTCTCCAGAAAGCTGCTCATGCTGCTGCAGACGCCGCCCGAAATCCTCGAGGAGGCCACTGTTTACCTGCACATCACCTTCGCCGGCCTTCTGTTCATGTTCCTTTACAACATCGTCGCCTCTTTCATGCGGGCTCTGGGGGATTCGCGGACGCCGCTCTATTTTTTAATTATCTCCTCCCTGCTCAACATCGGGCTGGATCTTCTTTTCGTCCTTCGCTACAACATGGGCGTCGCCGGCGTGGCCTGGGCGACGGTTGTGGCTCAGGCGGTTTCGGTAGTGCTGAGCATCGTCTATATCTACTGGCGGGTCGATCTGCTCAAACTCTATCCCCGAGATATTGTTTTTGACTGGAAGATTTTCGTCGAAGCGGTCCGGCTGGGCATTCCCGCCTCCATCCAGCAGACCGTGCTCTCCCTCGGGATGGTCGCCGTGCAGGGACTGGTAAACTCCTTCGGCAGCGTCACCATAGCCGCCTATACTGCCGCCTGCCGGATCGATTCCATCGCCATGATGCCGATCATGAATCTGGGGTTGGCCGTCTCCACCTTCACCGCCCAGAATATCGGCGCCTCCGAGCTGGACCGGGTCCGGCGGGGCTACCGGCAGACGCTGGCCATGGTCGCAGCCAGCTGTGTGATCACCACAACGATTGTGCTGCTCTACGGTCCCAAACTGATTCAGCTGTTTGTCGATGCCCGCGAGGTCGAGGTGATCGCCCAAGGCAACGACTACATCACCGTGGTCTCCTTCTTCTACATCTTTATGGGGCTGCTTTTTGTCACCAACGGGGTGCTCCGCGGCAGCGGCGATATGGCTGTCTCGATGGTCTCGACCATAATCAGCCTGACTGCGCGGGTCATCTTCGCCTATCTGCTTTCAGCGAAGCCGGAGATCGGCTATCGCGGGCTGTGGTGGTCGATTCCCATCGGCTGGGGGTTTGGTTTTGTGGTCTCCTATATCCGCTACCGCAGCGGCCGGTGGACCGAAAAGGGCGTTGTTGAAACGATTTCCGGCCGCCCCGCCGAAGCGGAGACCCTGCCCTAGAGTAGTCCGGAGCGTTCTATGAACGGTTTTTAAGGCATACTGATTAATAATCTCTGTTTCGGAGGTGGGGGAGAGGGATGGATCAGCTAACGACTTACGGCATCGCTCTGGTTCCGGTGATCATCGGCCTGGCGGAGCTGCTAAAACGTTTCGGGCTGCCCAACAGACTCGTTCCGCTGGCGGCGATGGCGATGGGACTCTTCTTTTCCTTTTTTTACCTGGCGCCGGGAGAGCCGAAAAGGGCCATCCTTATGGGCATGGTGCTCGGTTTATCCGCAGTCGGTCTGTTTTCCGGAACAAAAAACACTATCTTGAACCGGTAGGTTACAGCGGCCGCCGTTGACGTATTTTATATCGGAGCGGCGCCCTAAATTGAGACATCGGCAAAAGCAAACCGCTTCAGAGCAGTCCTGACAGCATCACTGCAGGCAAGACCAAACCGTTCGCGCACCCGGCAGGAGAGACAAACACTTCCGCCGGGTTTTCATATAAGTGCGGTGCGCCGCTGTGCCCGGGACCGCTCAGCGCGCCGCTTCCCTGAACCGCTCCCTTTTACCTGAAAATCGCTTCGATCCCCCTCTTAGTTTACATAAGATACATTATCGGAAGTTAAATCTGGAAAAAAGAAGAGCCCCCAAAACGCTATTTCGCGCTCTCCCGCGCTCCCCTGCTCCTGCTCCCCAGCCAAACCCGCCCTCCCTTCTGCCAGCAAAGCGGCATCCCCGGTGCCCGGTTCGCGAAGCCGCCGTCTGGCGTCCTTTCCCGGTCAGCAACCCCGGCAAACTCTTCGCGACGGCTTTCCGGAGCGGCTTACAAAGACCTTCCTTACAGCGAGGCCCACACAGCCTCTCAGAGCCTCTCCGGCACCCCAACAGAGGGCAATGTTCCTCTCGTGCTTGTGGAAGGCTCACAGAGCCGCTCCGGCTTTGCCATTTTCCACAGGTTCTCTTTCTTCAGGCCTGCAGACCTTCTCCGGTGCTTTTCCAGCTGCTCGGCTCCGGAATAGCGGCGCCGTCCGGTGTTGCCAACAGCCTGTTGAAAACCGCGGGCATCCCTGCCGCCAAACCGCTATTTATCAGCTTTTCGCAAGCTACCGCAAACTGCCATGTGAATGCTGCTGAAGCGGCCATGGCCCGACAGCGGCGCCTCCGGCAGCCCGCCAAAAAAAGTGCACTGGCCTTTGCGTTCGCCGGGCCCGCCAGAAGCGCTCGCCGAAAACCTTTGCCGGCAGCCCCCTCCCCGGCCCCCACCTGCTGCCATATTCTGTATGTGTAACCGGTCGAGAGAAGGGGCCCCGCTTGCTGTATCAATTTAACATTTCAGACAAATATCGCTCTGTACATGCCCGGGCGTGATATAATCTCTAGAAAGAAAAGGGAAATGAGGTCGGTTCATGAAGCCGCTGACGCCGCAGCAGGAAAAAGTGCTTGATTTTATCCGCGCCTATATCGAGAAGGAGGGCTACCCCCCATCTGTCCGCGAAATATGCCATGCCCTCGGCTTTTATTCCAGCTCTACGGCGCACCATTATCTGGAAAAGCTCGAGGAGAGGGGCTATATCGAACGACACCCCTCGCGGCCCCGGGCAATCCGCATCCTCGAACCGGACGGGGCCGCCCCGGCCCCGCAGTGCCACTACATTCCCCTCCTCGGCAAAATCAGGGCGGGACAACCGCTCTTCGCTGAAGAGAATTTCGAAGGTTTTTACCCTCTGCCTGCCGAATTTGCCGCCGGCGGGGAATATTTCATTTTGCGGGTTGAAGGAGAGAGCATGACCGGTGCGGGGATTGAAAACGGCGATCTGGTGATCGTCCGCCGACAGGAAACCCTGGAAAGCGGCGAGATCGGTGCGTTCCTCTTGGGCGATGAGGCCACGGTAAAATACTTTCACCGGGAAAAAGATCAGATCAGGCTGCAGCCGGCCAATGATCGTTACGAACCCATCCTGACGCGCGAGGTGAATGTCCTCGGGCGGGTCACCGGTCTTTTCCGACGGTTTTAAAAGTGCGGAGGCCGCTCCTCCCCCGGCCTCCGCACACACCCAGCTAGCTGCCACCCCACTCCGCTC
Organism: Bacillota bacterium; assembly: GCA_012510325.1. Lineage (GTDB taxonomy): Bacteria > Bacillota > Dethiobacteria > DTU022 > DTU022 > JAAZPQ01. The sequence continues at coordinate 2,692 of JAAZIG010000005.1, read as the reverse complement.
AGCGCTTATTGTCGAGGGCAACTGAAAATCTGTTGCATTGATGGACCCGTTAAGAGTTGCAGTGAATCGAAATTACCGTCCTTCTGACTGACCGCCAACTCACTCCACCTTAAAAAATGATTCCTCAAATTCCGGCCGATCCCGGTAACGTTCCATGTACGCCCCGGGAAGCGCCGCTATGTTGGAAAACAGTGACGGGTTCACCTCGATGCCGACTTCATGCAAAGCCTTGACCACATCTTCCGGTTTGGGGGGACAGCCCTTCACTGCAACCATTTTATTGATATTGGGATGATCCTTGTTCAGTTTGTACATGCACTGACCGAGCAAAATGGTTGCTCCCATGCCCGGCGCCGGCTCCATCACCTTTCCGGTGAGCACCTCGATATTGTCCCAGGGCTCGCCGCTCCAGGCCTGACGGATGGCGATGAGGACCAGCCCGGTCAGCGATGAGCAGTACGTGCACATGGTATCGTCAAATTTGCGGTAAAAGAGCCCGCTGATTCCGGATCTGGCCAGAGCCATAGGCATCTCACCGGTTTCAGTGATACTGTAGTCAAAGGTATATTCATGCTCCGCCGCCACCTCGGCGAGATCCTCACCGACAATCTCCAGATCGGACAGATCCAGTGGGCGGCCTCGTTTTTTCGCCGCCCAGACGAGGTGCGGCACCTCCTCGGGATGATAGCCCAACAGTTTTGCTCCCACCATATCGGCGGACAAAATATCGGCGGAGGCGATCAGCAGATTGCTGCGTTTGGCCCTGCCGTCAAAGGACGGCCCCCGCGACAGCGAATAGATTCCGTCGATCACGGTAAGAATGGGCGGCATTTTATCGGCCAGTTTGGAAACATGATAATGTAAATCTTTATTGCGATCTGCATTGTGGCATTTTTTCCGGGAGGCGGTATTGATCGTCCCCTTCAAGTTCTTGATACCCAGGCTGACCACCGTCTGGCTGTGGGACTTCATCACCGGCAGATCGATGACAAAATCGCTCTCCATGATGTCTTGGTTGAAGCTGAGGGTAATCCCATCCCCCAGATCCACCTTTTTAAAGGGCCGTTTCATCACATTGATAAATTTGACGCCGTACTTTTCCCCCAGGAGATCATAACCCAAATATGCGGATGCATGGGCGGCAGCGCCATCATCCTGGAAACTATCCACAATTCCCTCACCGATGGTAATGTCATCGATGCCGTGCTCTTTCAACAATACAACGATATCTTCAACGACTCTGGATGTTGTGATCACGCCCCATTTGGGAAAGATACTCTCGCTGCTCCAGAAGACAATGTTCGGTTTTATAAAGACGCGTGCCCCTGAACGCAGCGCGTCAAACCCACCGCAGCTGGAGACCGCTTTTTTGACTGATTCGTATGGTTTTTCGTACTTAGTTATAGATACAATTTTCTTCGGCAAGGTTTCGCTTTCCCCTTTCCCTTTAAATTGTTGAACCAATGTAATCATAAATTACATTTGCAATTATTTCAACTATTTAGTGGGAATGTGGTGTTCAAATCCAATATCTCATCTAATTTTTGATCCTATATCGTGCTGAGCGGTAGAAAATAACTGATCCATCCCAGTCGTCAATCTGTTAACAAGATTGCATTAAGTGGAGCCTTTTGGAATATAACAACATTGTTGTGATTAGAAGGTAGTTGCTATTTCCTTGTCTAATTAACAAGTATTATTGACGGAATTATAACAGTTTTACGAGTATCTCTCCGGCTATTGTGCCGCCCTGGGAGACAGCCTCTCAACCATGAATTTTATAACTGTTATTCCTGAAGAACCTTGGAACAAACTGAAAACGTTTTGGAGATCTTTGAAAAACTGGTGAAAGAATCTTGCAGGCCGTGGCCATTTTTGCACCAGACCTGCTTCCGGACGGAAAAGCAGTAACCTTACTCATCCCGGAAAAGAGGTGGAAATCGATATTTTCAGTTTAGAACAGCGCAAATAGTTCCCTGCACTCAGGCCTTAAATCAGCCCAATATTTGCTGAACGGGAAATGTAAACGTGAAAGAAACATTATAAAGGAGATAGGCACAATGGACGATCTGAAATTCTTATTCGAACCGGAACAAGTTGCGGTAATCGGAGCTTCAGCTTCACGTGGGAAAATTGGGTACTCAATTGTCGAAAACCTCCTTGAAAACGGCTACAAAAAGCCGATTTATCCGATCAACCCCAAAGCGGAAAAGATTTTGGGACTGACCTGCCATAAGAGCATTGCCTCCGTTGGGGGTCCGGTCGATCTGGCAGTTATCTCCGTCCCGGCAAAACTAACCCCCCAGGTTGTCCGGGAATGCGGTGAAGCAAAGGTAAAAGGAGTTGTCATTATCACCGCCGGGTTCAAAGAGATTGGTGGGGAAGGTCTAAAACTTGAACGTGAGCTACAGAAGATCGGTCACCAGTACAAGATGCGCCTGGTCGGACCAAATTGCATCGGCTTGATGGACACTCATACCAAGCTCAACGCCTCTTTTGCCAACGGTTTCCCCCAAAAGGGGAATATCTCTTTCATTTCCCAAAGCGGGGCCATGGTTATAGCCATTCTCGACTGGAGCCTTCATGCGGGGCTGGGCTTTTCACGCTTTATCAGCCTGGGTAACAAGGCGGACCTCAGCGAAATTGAATTTATTAAAAGCTGTGCTGTTGACCCCAACACCAAGGTTATCCT
>JAAZIG010000394.1 GCA_012510325.1 Bacillota bacterium | reverse complement strand
TTGCGGAAGTTGTCCGGGGTGCGGCACCAGATGTCTTCGGGTGCCCCGATTTCATGGTACATCAGGATCATGATTTCCCCCGCTTCGTTGACTCCCAGAGCATGGTAATCGATCTCTTCGTCGGGAACGGGGGCATCCAGCTGCTCGCCGCTGCGGTTTTCATCCTCCCCCGCCGGGGGATCAGTCGAGCCTTCCGGTTTGCTGCAGGAGAGCGGAAAGATCATCAGGAGCAGGAGGGCTGCTGCGATAAGGACGATCTGCTTAATCCGGCTGCTGTGCCGCCGGAGGGCTGCTGCTGTTTTCAAGACTGCACACTCCTTGATTGTCACTTTGTTGTTGGACAGATTTCGACAGGTTAACCCCTTGCTCCTGCCGCTTCGGGAGAACACTTTTCGATAAGAGGAAACTTGAAGAAGTTGGAGAATCTGGACAACAGCGTCTTCCTGCAGTCAGGGCGGCGGTTCCGGAACGGTTTTCCCCCCGGCAGCAGGAAACTACAGGAAGATAAATGAGAGGTGAGGCGGATGAAAGTATTGACCGCAGCGGCGATGCGCGAGGCGGACCGGCGGACCATTGAAGAGCTCGGTCTTCCCGGGATCGTCCTGATGGAGAACGCTGCCATGAGAACAGCGGAGGCTGTTGGCTCCCTGCTCCCTGCTCCGGAGCAGGTGTTAATTGTGGCGGGTCCGGGAAACAACGGGGGAGACGGCCTTGCCGCCGCCCGCCTGCTCGAGCAGGCGGGTTACCGCGTTTCGCTTTGGACAACGGTTCCGCCGCAGGGCTACCGGGGCGATGCGGCGGTGAACTACGAATATTTGAGGCATAGTAATTTTGTGGTCAAGCATATACTGGACTATGAGGCCCTGGAAAAGTTCCGGGGGGATCTTGAGAGAGCCGCTCTGGTAGTGGATGCAATTTTTGGCACCGGCCTCGACCGGCCGGTGGAGGGGCTGCCCGCCGGGGTGATTGAAGCGGTCAACGAAGGGCCTGCCCCGGTGCTGGCGGTTGATCTTCCTTCGGGAATCGAAGCTGACAGCGGGAAGGTGCTGGGGGTTGCCGTGCGGGCGCAGTGGACTGTCTGCCTTGCCTTTCCGAAGCCCGGGCTGCTGCAGCACCCCGGGGCGGGTCTGGCCGGGGAAGTGGCGGTGGGGGCGATCAACATCCCCTCTTTTCTCGTAGCGCAGGAGCAGGCGGCGGTGGCGACGGCGGAGAGGCTTTGCAAGCTGCTGCCGCCCCGGCCGCCAGTGGCGCACAAGGGAAGTTTCGGGCGAGTGCTTGTTGTGGCCGGCTCCACCGGGATGGGCGGTGCTGCGGTTCTCGCTTCCACCGCGGCCTTGCGCGGCGGCGCCGGGCTGGTCTATCTGGCGGCACCGGCTTCGCTCTGTCCCGCTCTCGAGGCGCAGCTGTGTGAGGTCATCGTCGTCCCTCTTCCGGAGTGTGCCCCCGGGATAATTGGCCCGGAGGGAGCGGAGCTGCTCCTCGAAAAGGCCGGCGGATGCGATCTGTTAGCTGCCGGGCCCGGGCTGGCGCCGGTACAGGAAACCGCAGTTCTGATCAAGCAGCTCTTGCGGCGTACTCCTCTGCCGGTGGTGCTCGATGCCGGTGCTCTGGGGGCGCTGGCCCTGCTTCCGGAAAAAGAGCGGGGTCCGCTGCTCCGGGAAGCGGAGCAGGCTGTTGTGTTGACGCCGCATCCCGGCGAGATGGCGGCGCTGTGCGGGCTGGACGCGGCGGAGATCCAGCAGGATCGTCCGGGGATCGCCAGCCGCTTTGCCCGGGAATGGGGATGTGTCCTGCTATTGAAAGGGGCCGGGACCATTTGCGCTTCACCCGGTGGGGAGGTCTGCTTCAATCCCACCGGGGGGCCGGCGCTGGCCACCGCCGGAACGGGGGATCTGCTTACCGGGCTGTTGGCATCGTTGATTGCCCAGGGGATGGCTCCTTTCGAAGCGGCTGCGGCGGCGGCCTATCTTCACGGATTGGCCGGCGACCTGCTTCCACCGGGGCGCGGTTTCATCGCCGGCGATATCCTGGAGCGTTTTCCGGAGGCTTTTCAGCGGCTCCACGAAGAAGCGAAGAGGGTCTCTCCCCGGGGTCCGCTGCACCGCTCTCTCAGGCCGGCCCGAGCATAAATTTTGCCATCAGGGGGTGGCTGCGTGCGGAAAAACAAGGATCGCCGGGGAATATTTCTGGTGCTCCGGCTGCCGCTGCTGATTTTGCTGCTGCTGGGTTTTCTGCTCGGCGCAGGCTGCGGCGGCTGGCACCTCTACCAGCGCTACCGCTGCGCTGATCCGGCGGAAGCGATCCGCCGGGGCCTGCAGGATCATCTGGCCTCTCTCGAAAGCTATCATACCCGGCTGAAGACAGTTCCCGTCGGTCCGGAAAACGGGCTGGCCTATCTGATGGAGATCTGGAAGGAGTCGCCCGGCCGCTACCGCATCGAGATGAGCACGGAACGGGGAGGGCGGCAGATGAGCCATCAGCTCATCGTCGGCGACGGAGAGCAGGTCTATTTATACGATCACGGGAGTGCCGATTTTGTTCCCGCCACCGGGACAGATGAAGACGAGATTGAGATCAGCGGGACATTTCTTGAAGATTATTGGCGCTCCATCAGCGAAGCTTCAGTTTTCCGCTACATCAGTGAGAAAAAAGCAGCGCGCCATTCTTACTATCAGATTGAAGTGACCCCTTCCGAGCCGCATCGCTACCGGGTCAGCGAGCGGGTTTGGCTGGAGGGGGACTCTTTTTTACCGGTGCGGGTGGAGAGCTTCGATGCAGCCGGCCGGCTCACCCAGGTGACTGTATTTGAGCTGCTCCGTTTGAACCCCGCTCTCGAGGCGGCCCTGTTTCAGGTTGAGGACGAGCCTGCCGCTGCTCCGGGGGGGCAGTAGCCGGGGCCGGGCGGCTGCCGTCTGCTAACCGGCCGCCTCTCTGTAGAGGCG
>JAAZIG010000060.1 GCA_012510325.1 Bacillota bacterium | reverse complement strand
TTCTCGAGCCGCATCTACAGGAGGCGCGGGAGGCCCTGGAAGAATCTCTGGCCGGAGTCACCGTCGGGGAGCTACTGCAGCAGATCCCCCCTTTCGAACAGGTTATCTTCGGTTAGCCGGCGACGTCTTTATAAACGGCACGATGCTAAGAGCACTCTAGAGCGAACAACGCAGATAGTCCAGGGAGCGCTCCCGGGTAAAGCAACCCGGAGCGCTCCCTGTTTTCCTGTTGGCTCAGAGTACAGCCGGCGGGCGCCGCCCTACTGAACATACGCCGCCCGCCGGGGCAAACAGGGTGCCGCGCACCCTTTCGGCAAACTCTGAAGTCAGTGTACCCACCCGGCCCGCTGTCCTCGGGAATCCGGGACCACGGAAAAAGACTGTTTTAGCCCGATTTGGCGATCAACCGGGCCGGCCAAATAACCGCCGAATGCGCTTCTGTTGAAATTAAATGCAATATATACTTGACATTATGCAATATATATATTACATTGGGGGGGGAGCAAGGAGGGGTGCTGTGAAAAACAAGCGTCTAAGAATGGCACGCCTGGAGCGCAATATGAAACAGGCGGATCTGGCCAATGCAGTCGGCGTAACCAGGCAGACGATCGGCTTGATCGAAGCGGGGGATTACAATCCTACACTCAAACTCTGTATTTCGATTTGCAAGGCGTTGGGTAAATCGCTGGATGATCTGTTCTGGGAGGGATGATCATGAAAAAAGGTTATCTTGATGATGAAAGAATAATCCTGCAGAAAAGAAAAATTGGGAGTGACGCTTTTGGCATAATCTACTTGGGGCTGCTCATCTCCGTACTGGTGCAGCAGTTTCTCCTGAAGGCGCCCTTCTCGCAGTACGCCGCGGAGCTGGTTATATTTCTGGCAGGAGCCGTCTACATTCTGGTGAGGAATATCCTGGTTGGGAATAGTGTTTTCAGAGAAGGCGGCGGGGGACAAAAAATGGTGGTGCTCAACAGTCTTGTCACCGGCACTACTGTGGCCATAATTGCAACGGTTCTCAATACGGTAAATTATGGGGTGGAGGGGATGGGCGGGGCGCCGAACATTGCGCTTGTCGCCCTGATCACTTTTGCCTGCGGCGCTATCCTGGCGTTTATCGGCTTTGAAGCTCTTTTCTTGATCAACCGAAAAAGGCAACAGCAGATCGAAGAGAGATACGGTGATGAGTAGGGGAGAGCGGCGGCTAAAAGTTAGATTCTCTTGATCATGCGTAAAGGCAGGGTGACCACAGACCAGACGAAGTCCAGAATGAATTTAACGGTGCAGCCGATGAGCCGAAAAGGCAGCAGCAAGACCCAAATGAGCGGATAGAGCACCAGAAAGAGCAGCGCCGCCGGCCAGCAAATTAGCAGCAATAACGTCCACAATAGGCAGCCCATATTGACATCTCTCCTCTGCGTGAAGGACCTCTTCGGCTGTTGATCCCGTGCCCCCCTGTTCATACCGGGGCGCCGGTTCACCCGCTCCCGCAGACAGCTAAGCGGATTCGGGTGAACCGGTCTGAACTATATTATATCTCAGCAGAGGTTTCCGTGCCCCGATCAAATCTCACATGGATTCTGAAAGCGTGGCCCGGGCCCGGTCGCTGTGATCCAGCTTGGACAGCTCTTTCACCTTCTCAAAATTAAGACCTGCGGCTTCCGCAAAGCGTTCGCCGTATTCCGGGTCCGCCAGATAGCAGTGGGCCGCATGACGATACTTGATGTTCACCGTAACTGGAGCCATATCGGTGACCGTGTTTTCGATGAGGATCTGTTTTTTATCTTCCGCAAGCACCCGCCACAGATTCCCGCCCGCCCGGAAACAATCGTCGGTGGGGTCATCCTTGGGATCGTACCGGTAGACAGCTCCTTCCAGATCGAGGGGGGGCTCCATCACCTCGGGCTGAGCGGTCCAGAGACCGTAGCTGTTGGGAGTATAGGCCGGAGTGGCGCCGTAGTTGCCATCCACACGCATCGCCCCGTCGCGGTGAGAATCGCTGACCGGTACTTTCGCCCGGTTCACCGGGATCAGGTTGTAGTTCACTCCCAGACGGTAGCGGTGAGCATCGCCGTAAGAGAACAATCTGCCCTGAAGGAAGCGGTCCGGGCTGAACCCGATGCCCGGGACCACATGGGCGGGGGTAAAGGCGGCCTGCTCCACCTCGGCAAAAAAGTTATCCGGGTTGCGGTTCAGCTCCAGGACGCCCACTTCGATAAGGGGATATTCCCCGTGGCGCCATATTTTGGTGATATCAAAGGGGTTTTCGTAATGATTTCTGGCCTGTTCCTCCGTCATGATCTGAATGTACATCGTCCATCTGGGGAAATCACCGCTTTCAATCGCATCGAAGAGGTCTTTGCCGTGATACTCGCGATCCCTCCCGTTAATTTCCGCCGCTTCCTCGTTGGAAAGATTTTTGATCCCCTGCTGGGTCTTGAAATGGAACTTGCACCAGACACGTTCGTTGTTCTCGTTATAGAAAGAGAAGGTGTGCTCCCCGAAGAAGTGCATATTTCTGAAGGAAGCCGGAATACCCCTGTCGCTCATCACGATGGTCACCTGGTGGAAGCACTCCGGAAGCAGGGTCCAGAAATCCCAGTTGTTCTGCGCCGAACGGCGCCCGGTACGCGGATCGCGCTTGACAGCCCGGTTCAGGTCGGCAAAGTTATGGACATCGCGGATAAAAAAAGTGGGCGTGTTGTTGCCGACAAGATCCCAGTTGCCTTCCTCGGTGTAGAATTTGACGGCGACGCCGCGGATATCGCGCTCGCAGTCGGCAGCACCGCGCTCGCCGGCAACAGTGGAGAAACGGACAAATAGTTCCGTTTCGGCGCCCTGCTGGAGAACCTTCGCTTTGGTGTATCGGGAGAGATCATGGGTCGTCTTAAATGTACCGTATGCACCCCACCCCTTGGCATGCATGCGCCGTTCCGGGATTACCTCTCTGTTGAAATGGGCCATCTTTTCCATCAGCCAGACATCCTGCATTACCACAGGACCCCGGGGGCCGGCGGTAACTGCGTTTTCATTGTCCGCTACAGGTGCGCCGACTTCGTTTGTCAGCTTTTTGTGCTCGTCCATGGCCATGCTCCTTTCACATTCTTGTGGGATAATCGCTTCAGGTAAACGGTAACGGTCAGGCTTATGGCGATCTCCCCGGTGAGTCCGGGGCGGGGCGCTGCGGCCCGGTGAGCAGAATGCGCGCGCTCCAACTGCTGGCAAGCCTGGTCTAATTATAACGCATCTGTCTGACTGTTTACCATCTTGAAAATGTTTAACAAACCAATCGCATCATCACCAACGTCATCCTTAAGGCGAAGCCTGAAGGAGCTGCTTGGTAGAAAATGAGCCGGGAGATCCGTCCCCGCGGCTCAGGTAATTTATGTCATCCTGAGCGGAGCGAAGGATCTGATCCGCGGACTCCCTTGCTATACCCAACCGCATTGCTCGATGGAAAATGAGCCACCAGATCCGTCCCCGCGGCTCATCCTGAAGGAGAAGCCCGAATGATATCCCTCGCCCTGCGCCGTCATCCTGAAGGCGTAGCCTGAAGGATCTGATCTGAGGCCGCCCTTGCTATACCCAACCGC
>JAAZIG010000393.1 GCA_012510325.1 Bacillota bacterium | reverse complement strand
TGTCCAAGTGGTGATCGGGATCAACAGCACCGAGCAGGCTGCCGATGATCTGCGGCAGGGTCTGGCCGCCAGCGGTCTCGGCAATCTCCTCTTTTTCTGCCGAGGTGATCGCCCGGTCCAGACGGGCCAGCCTGCTGGCCAACGAGGTGATGGTATCGGTATCCTTAACCCCCAGGGCTACGGAATCGACAAGCTTGTCAAAGGCTACGCTCATCTTTCTTTCCAGCGGTCTGGAGTCCGTTTTGTCACTTTCACAGACGCCGACGGCATCGACGATGACAAAATGGGTTTTGCTGAAGGCGTCGGGGGTCACAGCCTGAAATTCAGTATTGGAGATAGTCCTAGTACCCCTGCCTTTGGCCTGCTCAAAGTAGCCGCGTGATTTGATCGCTCGCATGAAGAGAAGACATTCCAGTGGCTTGACGTCAGTGCCGGTGGAGATCATATCCACGGTGACGGCGATGCGGGGATTGTAAGAATTCCGGAAGCTAGCGATAAGATCCTCGGGCTTCTCGCCGTAAGTTTTATAGGTGATCTTTTTGCAGAATTCATTGCCCTTGCCGAATTCCTCTCTGATGATATGGACGATATCTTCAGCATGTGAGTCATCCTTGGCAAAGACCAGAGTTTTCGGGACCTCGCGGCGGCCAGGGAAGATTTCAGTAAAGAGTTTATCCTTGAAGGTCCTGATGATGGTCCTGATTTGGTCGGGGGCAACCACGTCCCGGTCTAGCTGGGCAGGGCCATATTCAACGTCATCTTCGAGGACCTCCCAGCGGACCTGACGGGTGAGCTTATCGCGCCGGTCGATATAGTAACCTGCCTCCACTTTGCTTCCTTTTTCGGTGATATCGGTCTTGATGCGGTAGACATCGTAACCGACGTTTACCCCCTCTGCCACCGCCCGCTCATGGCTGTACTCCATGACTAGGTTCTGGTTGAAGAAACCAAAAGTCTGCTTGGAAGGGGTGGCGGTAAGACCGATAATGAAGGCATCAAAATATTCGAGTACTTGGCGCCAGAGGTTGTAAATGGAGCGGTGGCACTCATCTGTTACAATGAAGTCGAATGTTTCAATAGGTAGCTGCTGGTTGTACACCACCTCAAGCGGTTTTTCTGAATGGATGGCGGTTTCAAAGCCTGACTGCTCTTCGAGGATGGGATCGAAAACGGGCTCGCCTTTAAGCATAGAGTAGAGCCGCTGAATGGTAGTGATACAGACCCGGCTAACGGGATCAAAAGTGTTGGAGGTGAGGTGCTGTACATTGTACAGCTCGGTAAATTTTCTGCCGTCATCGGGGGCGGCGTACTGCTGGAACTCCTTTTTGGTCTGGCGACCGAGATTGCTGCGATCTACTAGGAAAAGAACACGACGAGCATGGGCAAACTTGATTAAGCGATAGATGAAGCTAACAGCCGTATAGGTTTTACCGCTGCCTGTAGCCATCTGGATCAGTGCTCTGGGCCGGGATTGGGCGAAAGACTGCTCAAGGTTTTGGATAGCTTCGACCTGGCAATCCCAAAGGCCCTCCGTTACAAGCGGGGGTGTAAGCTTAAGCCTTGAACGAAGGGTATGCTTTTGATCCAGCCATTCGCGAAATGTTTCCGGGCGGTGAAAATGAAATACTCGCCGGGATCGGGGAGCAGGATCTCGGGTGTCTCGAAAAAATGTCTCTGCACCGGTACTTTCGTAAGCGAAGGGTAGAGGTTTGGATACCTGGGGAATATTTTCCGGAACACCGGTGAGGTACTTTTCGGATTGCTCCGCCACACCGCTTAAGGTGGTTCCTTCAGGCTTGGCTTCTATTGCACCTATCGCTTTGCGATCTACAAAGAGCAGGTAATCGGCAAAACCTGTAGTCAGGGGAAATTCGCGCACAGCTACACCCGGGGCAGCACCGAGATTCAGTTCACCCATATCCTGAACCGCCCAGCCGGCCAGTTTCAACTGCTTGTCAATTACCTCGCGGGCTTTCTCTTCAGCGCCCACATTTGACCACCCTAATAATTAAATATTAAGCCAGAAGCATGACATCAGATTACTAGTTTAGTGAATTAGCAAGGTGTTTTTAAAACGTTTTTTGCAGTTAGAATTATATTCAACTAATGGCAACTGTTTTCCTTCTTCAAGGGTTTATCTTAGTTCATTCCACAAGCGTAAGTTCAAAAGCTGGTCAGTGTCATTGGTGAAGACTGGTTGCAACTAACTAATAGATCTGTACAATTTCCCCAAAAAGGATTACACCGATTGGCTGTTTCTGTCTGGCGACACAAAATATATTTGGGAGTAAATGTGGTTATAGAGCTGCCCTCTCAGGTTAGCAGAACGGCTCTTCCTAGGCGTTTTTCGTGAGAGGCTATCAGGGTTTGTTCCCGCGGTAAAATCATAAAACATCCGATCCCTTGTTTAAGGAGATAATTTGTTGCCCCGCGTGTTGATTTCTTTTCTGAAGGTCTGGTGAATGGATACAGTGAGCCCCTCGGAGTTGAATGCGTGTTCACTTCGATTAAGATGCCAATGCTACTGATGGGAACAAAAGGTATCTCCCCCGGGTAGGACTCATCAACGAGCGCAATCGCCTGATCGATCCACTTTCTACCCGTGAAATAAGTCTAGGTTACATCTGAAAATCATACCGCTATCTGGGGTCGTCTCCCTTCAGGTCGTCTCAGGCCGTCAGTTTGGAGTAGCCCATGCCACTACCGGGTGCGGCAGTTGCAGTGACAGCTTTGCTACTTGTGTTAGCCAGCCCAAGCAGTGGTTGTAGGCGCCCGCTACCGCGGTGGTACGTTTCAGCTACGCGTAGCTGACGGCTGAACCGATGCCAGCGCCATCTTTCCCAGCTTCTGGGCATACAGAAAGGAACGCTCGTAGGGATCGACGGTAACCTTAACCACGCGTACCTTTTATTAATCGGACATATAGATCGACCCCTTTACAAAAATGGAATATTGGAGAATTATTATAATTCATTCCCCCGATTGCTGAATTTAATTTCTTTTAAAGCTGTTTATTATGTTCTCACGGAGAGCAGCGATGCCAGCGTGATCTTCTTCAGGATCGGTCCTTCCCGCCCCGCGACAATCTCCAGAAGGATAAGCCGTAAAAAATAACCGATGTCCCGACTAAGATGAGGATGCTCCAAAGAGGCGTGATCTCATGGCCGCTGATGAAATAAGTTAGCCCCATGAACTCCTTGAAACCATCCACAAAACTTTGATCAGCCATCTCGAAAACAGTCTGCAGCGGTTCCTCCATCAGGGTCTGCCGGAAAAGTGCCGCCGCATGGGACGGTGGAAAGAGCTTGATCATCATTTGCACCGATTCCGGGAGGGCGCCGATGGGCAGGTATACCCCGGTCAAAAAACCGATGAGCGTACCGATTACGGTTGAGGCCGTGGCGAAGGACTGGTGGGTTTTAAAAAAGGAGACGATAAAACAGAGGAGTGCCGTGTTCGACAGGGTCGAAAGAAAAATCAGCCCCAGAATCTTCAGGGCGGGAAGGGGCTGAACCCAGTGGCCGCCTTTTAGCACGATATAGATCTCGGAAAGGGCGAAGGTGAGCAGGGTCATGATCAGGCCGATGATCAGGGCGCCGCCCAGGTAGCCCTGTGCCAGACGGCTTCTCTTGACCGGCGAGGCGTAAAAATCCCGATCTATTTTCTTCACCTTGTCGTCGATAAGCACACCGAAGGCTCCCATAGTGGTTGTCAGCGAAGCGACGGCGAGAAGCCCCGACACGATCCAGGTATTCATCAGAAAATCGATACCGGGAAGATCGCGCGAGTAGCTGTCAAGCCACACATCGCTTAAGAAGACCGCGTAGAGGGCGATGATAATGAAAACTGCCAGCAGGGAGAAAAAGACCGCTCCCCGGTCGCGGAAATAGAGCTTGAGGTTGCGCCTTACGAGCAGGCTCATTGGACCAGCCCCTCCCCCACGATATTGATAAAGGCATCATCCATCGTCCCCTGCAGGACCTGGAAACCGCTGATGCAACCCCGGCATCTTTCCAGTACGGGTACAGCCGCCAGCGTCTCTTTCAGTTTCACAATATACTCGCCCCCCGCCACCTCGAAGCTGAGCTGCAGCTTCTGCAATTTCTGCCGCAGCAGCTGCTCATCCGTGGCGTACAACCGCAGGGTGTCCGCAGTATAACGTGTTTTCAGCTCGGCCGGCGTGCCCTTGGCCACGATTTTGCCGCGGTCAATGACGATCACATAATCCGATCCGGCGGCCTCCTCCATATAGTGTGTGGTCAGGAAAAGGGTCATCCCCTGATCGAGCTGCAACCTTCTAATCGTGTTCCAGATACTTTTCCTTGTTTGCGGGTCCAGCCCCGTGGTGGGCTCGTCGAGAAAAAGAATCCGGGGTTTCTGAACCAGCGCCCGGGCGATATCGGCCCG
>JAAZIG010000392.1 GCA_012510325.1 Bacillota bacterium | reverse complement strand
GGATTGTGGAGATCCACGTGACCGAAGAAGGAACCGTGACCCGGTGCAAGGGCGAATTTATCCCTTATTTCCGGGCAATAAAAGACGATTACTTGAATTGGCGGTGAAAGCATGAGCGAACAACCAGCCGATTATCTGCCCACCCTGGAGGACAGCGGGGAGCGGCAGCAGTTTGATACCGGCGCGGTCCGGGATCCGGCGAAGGGCAAGGGCCGCTATGACCTGATTACCCCGCACGGCCTGAAACGGCTGGCCCTGCACTATGAGGCGGGCGCGGCAAAATACGATGATAGGAACTGGGAGAAGGGCATTCCCGCTTCCCGGTGCTTCTCTTCGGCGGTGCGGCACCTATTCCGGTGGATAGCCGGGGAACGCAAGGAGGATCACCTTGCTGCAGCCGCGTGGAATATATTTGCCATTATGCACTTTGAAGCAGTCAAGCCGGAGATGATCGACACGGGGGTGAAGGAATGAAAACCGTTTATCTCGCCGGGGCCATTGATCACGTATCCCCGGCGTTCGCCATCGGGTGGCGGCAGGACGCTACAAAGCGGTTGGAGGCGGCGGATTATGCCGTGCTCGACCCGACCGATGGAAAGAATCTTTACGATCCAAATGTAAACATTTCTACCTATACCCCGAAACAGATCGTTGAAACTGACAAGGCCATGATTGACCGGGCGGATATTCTGCTCGTGGAAATGTCGCGTAAGGACATTCCATATATCGGAACGTCGATGGAGATCCTCTATGCTTGGGAGCGTGGCAAGCAGGTATATGTCTGGGGAGGCCCACAGTCTTACTGGGTGCGTTATCATGCTACAAAGGTATTCCTGACCCTAAAAGAAACCCTGGACTATCTGGAGGGGTGTGAGGCCCCCCTACGGCTAAATGCGATTCTTGGTAACGTTCGCAGGTTAAGGGCCAGCCTTTATCCGGCGGGATGGACAGCTGATCCTCTTTACCGTATCGAGCAGGAGATGGCGAGCCTGCTTAGCGACCTGAAATAACCCCCCCTCTTAACCAACCGCCCCTCTTCGGAGGGGCTTTTTTGTGCCCTTTTTTAGCTGCTGAATATTACGAAACCTTAACATCTTTTCCCGTAAAAATAGTGAGAAAAGACTAAATAAGTATTGACTTAATAACCTATATAGGTTATTATAGGGATAGAAAGGGAAGGGGGAAGCAAGATGTTCTTAAAAATTGGAGAGGTCAAAGATGAAAGAATCGAGGGTTACCTTACCACATACTGCAGCGCCATTGTTAAGGAGACGGAAAAGGCCATCCAGGTTGAAACCGTTCGCCGGCGGCAGCGGCCCAGCGGGAAGGTGCGGGAAAGCACCTACGCCGACTGGCTGCCAAAAAGCCAGATTGAACGCATCGGGGATTATATCGTTATTCCCGGCTGGCTGGCTGACAAAAAGCAGGTGAAGAGTTTCGACATCACCTGCACACTTGACGGGGTTGCGCTGAAGGAGCAGACCGGGCTGGACCTGGTAAAGCTCACCCCGGCGCAGCGGATCGAGCTCTTAGAGAAGGGCCTGGCCCGGATTAGTTGGACGGACTGAGCCTCACCCCCGGACTGGCGGCCACCCGGGATAAAAACGCCGCCACCAATCACGGCCCGCCCCGCGCCGTTAAGCGGGGCAGAAAGGGGAACGAGAAGATGAAAGCAAAAGTTGCGTCCATGGTTACCACGCCCGTGACGGAGTCCTACAAAATGAAGGCACTCTACACCGCCGCGGATAGCGTTTTCGCGCTGCCGCCGTATGAGCAGGTTCTGGCCTACCTGGAGAGCGGGCCAGTGCCGGAGCCGCCGGACTGCGTAAAGGACACTCCCGGCGGCTGCTATGCCGTCGGGCGGATGATTAGCGCTAACGGTGCCCCGTCTGTCCGTATCATTACGGACGGGGGCCGGGAGGTTGTTGTTGAACCCCGGCGTGTGGCTGTATTTTTCCGCACCGCTACTCGC
>JAAZIG010000059.1 GCA_012510325.1 Bacillota bacterium | reverse complement strand
GGGCCTCCTTATGCTTTTCAGAATCGGGTTGTGGTATACGCGCAGATTGAGCAGACAGCGGTAACGCCTGAAGGGGTTGCCTAAGCGTAGCGGAGGGGCTGCCGGCAGGCGGCTCCTTCCTTTTTCAAGCGGGCCCGGCATGGGCACAGTCTAACAGGGACAAGTCCTGAGTGTGGGTTGACAGGAGCCCATAGCTGGAGGCAAGGGTGTCCACCGCCGTTTCGGTGAGGTGCCCGTTTGCCGGTGCCGGCAAGCGATCTTTGATCAGACCGGGCCGAGCCTGCGGCTGTCCGGGGCGGGGTTGCGCGAATTCCGGAGAAGTGATAGATTAATATCACCGGGAAGTCTTCCGCCTTTTGCCACAAAGCTTGTCGAAGACGAGAAGGGTTTTGGCCTGCTCGTCTTTAAATCTTTTTAAACAAGCAACAGCCGTGAACCACGGGGTTGCACTTGTCATAAAATTGCTGCTTCTTATTGAACGCAACCTATTAAGCATGGGATGAATCGCACCAGGATAGCTCTGCTCGCCTGATCGGCGCAGTGCAGGAAATTAACATAATAAATCGAGGTAAGAGATGCCAAATCAACAACGCTATCATCCTGTGCGGAGCATTTTGATCCTGGCCTGGCCGGCGGTTATCGAGATGTGTCTGCATACGGTGTACTGGATCTGTGATGTGGCTATGGTCATGCGCCTGGGGGCGCGGGAAGCCTCCGCCGTCGAGTATGCTGCAACGATTATCTTCAGCCTGGTCCATGTCTGCGGCGCCCTTGGCATCGGGGTAAACTCGCTGGTGGCCCGCTTTGTCGGGGGAGAGGATCATGAAAGTGCCGGACTCACCGCCGGGCAGGCGCTCTCGGTGGGCCTGGTGATCACTTCTGTCCTGCTCCTGGTCATGGGCTTTTTGGGAAGACCGTTCTGTCTTTGGGCGATCAAGGACGGGCCCACCGCTGCGCTGACGGTGGATTACTTTTACACCACTATTTTTAGCGGCGGTATTTTGATGCTGTTGATCCTCATCGTTAACGGAGTTATCCGCGGGCTGGGAAATACCCGCGTCCCCATGTATGTCGCTTTGGTGGCAAACGTATTTAATCTTTTTTTCGATTATGTGCTCATCTTTGGGAAGCTGGGTTTCCCGGCTCTCGGGGTAAAGGGCGCGGCGCTGGCCACCGGGACTGCGCAGGTGCTCGGGCTTGCCGTCGGGGTTGTCTATCTCTACCGCCGGCGCAGGGATCTCTCTTTGTCCCGGAAAAGCTTTCTGCCGCTGAGGAAGCCGGTCTTGAAAAGTTTGCTTACTATCAGCACACCCATCGGGATGGAGGAGGCGGTGAACAACGGGGCCAGGCTGCTCTCGATGACCTGGATCGCCGCTCTCGGGCCGCTCAGCTTTGCCGCCAATGCGGCCACCGTCGCTGCGGAATCGTTCTCGTTTATGCCGGGCTATGCCTTTGCCATCGCTGCAACGACTCTGGTGGGGCAGCGCCTTGGCGCCGGCAAACCTGATGAGGCCGAGCAGACCGGAGTTATGGCTACCGTCATGGCTGTGATCCTGATGAGTGTAATGGGGCTTGGTTTCTATTTCTTTCCCCATTACATCATGCGTGTCTTTGACCCGCCGGAGGTGGAGGTTCTCAGTATGGGGATCATCTGTTTGCGCATCGCTGCGGTGGAGCAGCCCTTTACCGCGATCGCATATACTCTGGCCGGAGCGCTGAAAGGGGCGGGCGACACCAGGGGACCATTCCTGTCCTGGCTTATCGGCAGCCTTTTGGTGCGGCTGCCCCTGGTCTATACGGCGGTCTATGTGCTCGAGCTGGGCATTGCCTATATCTGGTGGATTACCGCGCTGCAGCACTTTGTCGTCATGGTGTTCATGATACGGCGCTACCGGAAAACGCAGTGGAGCAGTCTGGCCCACAAGCCCTCTTTCAATTCGGCTGGGCTGTAGCCCGGGAGAAAGATAAATCGTGACATTAAAGGAGCAGTGGGATCTTGCTGAAAAATTTTGTTAAGTATTATCGGCCGCACCTGCCGCTGTTCGCCCTTGATTTCAGCTGTGCTTTTGTGATGGCCAGTCTGGATCTGGTTTTTCCCGCTGCGGTGCAGTGGATCATCGACCGGATTTTACCCCAACGGGATCTGAGGGTGCTGATCTGGATCTGTGCCGGGCTGCTGCTGCTCTACCTGCTGCGGGCGCTGCTCCAGTACATTGTCGATTACTGGGGTCATGTTCTCGGGGTGCGCATGGAATATGATATGCGTCAGGATCTGTTTGATCATATCCAGAAGCTTTCTTTCCGCTACTTCGATAAAACGAAGACAGGCCATATCATGTCGCGCCTGGTAAACGATCTCAACGAGATCTCCGAGCTGGCCCATCACGGGCCGGAGGACCTTTTTATCGCCACCGTTACACTTATCGGCGCCTTTATCATCATGATGATGCTCAACTGGCAGCTGACCCTGCTGGTCTTCCTGCTGATTCCGGTGATGATCTGGTTTGCCGTCTCCAAGAACAAGAAGATGCAGAGCACTTTCCGCAATGTTCGCCTGAAGGTCGCCGATATCAATGCCCGGGTTGAAGACAGCATCTCCGGGGTGCGGGTGGTCAAATCTTTCACTAATGAGCGCTACGAAAAAGAGAAATTCGAGAGGGACAACCGCAATTTCCGCCAGGCCAAGCAAAAGTCCTTCCGGGTGATGGCAGAATTTTTCTCCGGGGTCAACCTTTTGTCCAACCTGATCAGCCTCGTTGTCGTCTTTTTCGGCGGCTACTTTATCTATCGGGGCCAGATTACTCTGGGAGTGCTGGTCGGCTTCCTCCTCTATGTGAATATGTTTTTGCAGCCCATCCGGCGCTTCTCCGTTCTCGTGGAGACTTACCAGCGGGGGATGGCCGGCTTTCACCGCTTCGTGGAGACGCTGCAGATCGAGCCCGATATCGTTGACCGGAAACAAGCCCGCTCCGCCGGCCGTCTGGCGGGTGAGATTGTCTTCGATGATGTTACCTTCAGCTACGATCGCAACAAGAGTATCTTCAAGGATATCAGTCTGCGCATCGCTCCCGGCGAGACGGTGGCCCTCGTCGGCCCTTCCGGAGCGGGGAAGACGACCATCTGCAATCTCATTCCCCGCTTTTACGACGTCCAGGAAGGAAGGATCCTCATTGACGGCACCGACATTCGGGATTTCACCCAGAGATCGCTGCGTCAGAATATCGGGATCGTGCAGCAGGATGTCTTTCTTTTTACCGGGACCATCAGGGAGAATATCGCTTACGGCAAGCTCGATACCACTGCGGAAGAGGTTATCGCGGCTGCAAGGCAGGCCAATGCGCATGATTTCATCATGGAGCTGCCCAAGGGCTACGAGACCTATGCCGGCGAACGCGGGGTGATGCTCTCGGGGGGGCAGCGGCAGCGCATCGCCATCGCCCGGATCTTTCTGAAGAATCCGCCCATCCTGATTCTCGATGAGGCCACTTCGGCTTTGGACAGCGAAACCGAGGCGATGATTCAGGAGGCTCTGCACAAGCTATCCCGGGATCGCAGCACTCTCGTGATCGCCCACCGGCTGGCGACAGTGCGCCGGGCCCACCGCATCCTCGTTCTCACCGACGACGGAATCGTCGAAGAGGGCACCCACGAAGCTCTGCTGGAAAAGGAGGGCTACTATGCCCGATTATACCGGGCCCAATTTGGCGGTTTCATCCCGGATATCGCATAAACCATAAAGGATAATGGCGGCAGCGAACAGAAATATGTTGGTACCATCTCCCCAAAGGACAGGTGACCAACATGTTAACCGGTGCAGACTGGTGGAAAAAGGCAGTCTTTTATCAAATCTACCCCCGCAGTTTCAAGGACAGCAACGGTGATGGCATCGGTGATCTGGCCGGAATCATCGAGAAGCTCGATTACCTCAACGACGGCACCCCCGATTCCCTGGGGATCGACGCCATCTGGTTCAGCCCTTTCTTTAAAGGACCCGAGCATGATTTCGGCTACGACATAGCCGATTACTGTGATATTGATCCCCGCTTCGGCACCCTGGCTGATTTTGACCGCCTCGTTGCGGAGGCGCACCGCCGCGGTATCCGGGTGATGCTCGATCTGGTGGTTAATCACAGCTCTTCCGAGCATCCCTGGTTCAAGGAGTCGCGCTCCTCCAGGGATAATCCCAAGCGGGACTGGTATATCTGGCGCGACGGGGTCGGACCGCGCCGCCGTCCCCCCAATAACTGGCGCAACCATTTTTTTGGGCCCTCCTGGACCTGGGACGAGGCCACGGAGCAGTACTACCTGCATTCGTTTCTGTCGCAACAGCCCGATCTGAACTGGTTCAATCCGGCGGTGCGCCGGGCGGTTGACGATGTGGTTCGTTTCTGGCTGGATCGGGGTGCCGACGGCTTTCGTCTCGATGTGCCCCATGTCTACTGTAAAGACGAGCAGTTTCGTTCGAATCCGCCCTTTTACCGCCGTGCGAAGGTGGAGCAGAAGATGCCCTTTGGCGACCGTCCCCTGACGATCACCCTGTTCTATCTCTTCGGCCTGCCCGAGTTTCAGGTCAAACTGTTCAACCAGCATCATCCCGAGACCCATCTGGTCTTGCAAGAGTTTCGCCGGACTCTTGACGAGTACCCGGAGAAGACGAGTATCGGCGAAGTGGTGAGCGAAAATTCGCAGATCACCGCCTCCTATTACGGTTCGGGCAGCGATGAGCTGCATATGAACTTCTTTTTTGAGCTGGCCCATTGCCGCTGGAAGGCGGGTGCATTCCGTCGTTGTGTCGAGCGGTGGGAAAGACTGCTGCCCGAGGAAGCCTGGCCGGCGTATACCTTTAGCAATCACGATATTGTCCGTGCTATCAGCCGTTTTGGCGGTGGCCGGGATGCCGATGCCCGGGCCCGTCTGCTGGCGCTGATGCTGCTGACCCTGCGGGGGACCCCCTTCATCTATTACGGCGAAGAGATCGGGATGAAGGAGGTGCGCCTGCCCAGGAGGTTGCTGCTCGATCCGGTCGGCAAAAAATGGCATCCCTTTCACCGCGGACGGGACGGCTGCCGTACGCCGATGCAGTGGAGCGGCGAACCCGGGGGCGGCTTTAGCGCAGGGGAGCCCTGGCTGCCTCTAGGGCCGGAGTCGGAACGGCGCAATGTTGCCGTTCAGGAAAATAGTGCGCACTCGCTGCTCCAGTTTTACCGGAAAGCGATCTGGCTGCGCAAAGAGCGGCCCGCGCTGATTACAGGGAGCTACCGCAGCGTGGTCGAAGGCGTCCCCGGCGACTGCTATCTCTACCTGCGCGAATCGGAAGGGCAGAAGCTGCTTGTCGCCCTCAATTTTTCCGCCCGCCGCCGGGAGCTGGAGCTGCCGCAAAAATATTTGCCCTCCCGGATGCTCCTCTCCACCGATTCGCCCCGTCCTGCCAAAGCGAACGCCCGGTCGCTGTCCCTGGGGCGGTATGAAGGCTGTATTCTGGAGGTGGGGGTCCGGAGCTCGCAGGAGGGGGCGCTCTTGGCCCGCAGCTCATAATAGATCTTGTTTTTAGGAGGTTGTCCCATGGATAGCGCTGCTCTCTCCAAAGAACAGCTTCACGAACTGCTAGTGGATTTTGCAAAACGCTGGCTGGCACATGACGGACTCTGGTTTCAGGCGGTTGAACAGGCCCACGGCATGGAAGAAGCGATCAGGCTGGACGTAGCTGCGTGGGAAAAATTTACGGTATTGGAAGCGCGCCGGATCATGAACTTCCTTGGCCTCGAAAGCGGCGGCGGTCTGCCCGCTTTGAAAAAGGCCCTGGGGTTCAGGCTCTACAGCTTTGTCAACAAGCAGGAGATCCTCGAACCGGAAAAAGATCTGCTCATTTTCCGGATGAGCGACTGCCGCGTTCAGTCGGCCCGCAAGCGCAAGAATCTGCCTGACTTTCCCTGTAAGCCGGTGGGGTTGGTCGAATACAGCGGGTTCGCCCGGACCATCGATCCTCGCATCGAGACCTGCTGTATTTCCTGTCCGCCAGACCCCCATCCGGAAGAGTATTACTGTGCCTGGGAGTTTAGATTAAGGTCGTAACGCAGGCAGCCGCTTTGAAGGACCGCTGCAGCATAAATCGACGGACCGTTCCCTTTGTTCAGACCCCGCCGCAGGGCGGGGTTTTGTTATGCTGATGTACTCGCCACAAGCTTCCCCAGCTTGTGTAGCTGTGTCGACAGAATCGGGGCAATAGTCACGCAATATGGAACATTGGGAAGGGTATTTCTGGCGAATGTAGAATA
This sequence comes from Bacillota bacterium, assembly GCA_012510325.1. Classification (GTDB taxonomy): domain Bacteria; phylum Bacillota; class Dethiobacteria; order DTU022; family DTU022; genus JAAZPQ01. Next base: position 885 of record JAAZIG010000059.1, on the reverse strand, counting down.
AATATAGTGCAGTAATCTGTTTAAAATGTAAATAAAGGAAGGAGGATGCTATTTCCGCGGGCTGGATATTCCGGTGGTCAAGATTCAACTTGGTGTGAAAGGGGGAGGAAATATTTGAAAATAAACAAGGTTATCATGCGCAAGGTTGCTGCTATGGCTCTGATCCTCTGCCTGGTTCTGCTGGCGGTTGAGGGGGCCGCTGCAGATGATACTCCAGAAAAAGGTTTTGTGCTCTTCGGTTTGAGTCAACTCTATGACGGCACCGGTCAGCTCCAAGGCGGGGCAGGCGAACTTTTGGATGGCAACAAACAGCTGGTTGACGGACTGGAAAGCTTGGGCAGCGCTCTGGACGATGATATAGCCGGGAATCTGCAAACAATGAAGACCGGCATCGACGGGGAGATCCTGCCCGGGTTGGGAACCATCATCGCCGGGATTACCGGTCAGGTCGTTCCCGGGATTGAAGATATCCGGGAAGGGCTCGAAGACAAGATGAGCCCCGGGCTGGGCAAAATTATTCCCGGCCTTGAGGAGACGATTATCCCCGGTCTGCAGCAGATTGAAGCGGTTGTCGGCCAGGATGTGGTCGGCGGTTTGGATCAGGTTCTTGGCGGAATTACGGATTCTTCCGCGGGGATGATCTTTGGTCTTGGTTCTGTCAAAACTGCCATTGACGGCCAGATGGTCGGCGGTTTGGATCAGATTCTTGGCGGGTTGACGGATTCTTCCGCGGGGATGATCTTTGGTCTTGGTTCTGTTAAAACTGCCATTGACGGCCAGATGGTCGGCGGTTTGGATCAGATTCTTGGCGGGTTGACGGATTCTTCCGCAGGGATGATCTTTGGTCTTAGTTCCATCAAAGCTGCCATTGACGGCCTTATGGTT
>JAAZIG010000391.1 GCA_012510325.1 Bacillota bacterium | reverse complement strand
TCTCTGAGGATGAGGCCGTGGTGACGATCACGGTGGAGCTGCTCTTGATGGGGCAGACAAAAAGCCTGACCGATCAGGTCGAGGTAAATCTGAAAGAGGGACAGTGGTTTATCCGGGGGGGGATGATTGATCTGCGATGAGGGTTGCGCTGCCTTGAAGCAACGTCCGAGGTTTTTGGGGCAGCATCCCGGCGAAGAAAGGGGGCGGCTGCCCTTTCATAAGGAGCGGGATTTATAGTATAATGTAACCTGCAGAGAGGAGGGCGCAACTTGACCGATTGGCCGGCGGTGGCTTTGAGCCGCCTTGACGACGCTCTATTTATAACCGATCGCTCCCATCAGATTGTCTGGCAGAACTCCTTTTCTGAAGAGCTTTTCGGTGTATCTCCGGAAGACAGCCGGGGCCGGCTCGTTTCCGAGGTTACCGGTATTCAGCAGCTTATTCCCCTGCTCGATGACCTTTTTGAACGGGAAATCTCCCGCGAGCCTGTTTTGGAAAAAGTCGAGACGGTGATCAACTTTAGCGACAAGCGCCATTACTTCAGGATTGCCGCCGCACTGGTTCAGGAGGCGGATGACTTTACCGGGGCCCTGGTCCAGCTGACCGATATAACGCGGTTCTCTGAGATGGAAAAATTTAAAGGGGATTACGTCTCCATTATTTCCCATGAATTTCGCACTCCCCTGACCTCGGTGGTTTTGGGGGTGGAGATGCTGCGCACGGGGATGCTCGGCGAGCTTAATGAACGCGGTGAAGAGATCTTTGACGCCATCGGTGATGATTGCACCCGGCTGACCAAGCTGGTGGACAACCTGCTGGAGCTTTCCCGCATCGAGTCCGGCACGATCTATATCCAGGCCGAACCGGTTGATGCGGCGGAATTGGTACGGGAAGCGGTTCGCCCGCTGAAGATACAGGCGGAAAACAAAGGGATCTCGCTCGTGACCGAGCTGCCCGACGTCCTGCCCCCGGTGGCGGCCGATTTTAACAAGACGGTTTGGGTTTTGACCAACCTGATCGGCAATGCCCTGCGCTATACTGAAGCCGGGGGGACGATCACAGTTCAGGTGAGGGTGGGGCGGCGGCGCCTTTACTTTTCGGTCAAGGACAGCGGGTGCGGTATTCCTCCCGAGTACCGCGACCAAATCTTTGAGAAATTTATTCAAGTTAGCGGACCGGCCAAGAGAAAGGGCGGCGCCGGCCTCGGGCTGGCCATCTCCAAGGAGATCGTCACCGCCCACGGCGGCGAAATATGGGTTGAGAGTGAAGTCGGCGCAGGTTCAACGTTTACCTTCTCCTTTCCCCTTTTCCGCCGGGAAGGAACGCTGGGTTAGGCCAAGGCGCTGATTATGAAGGAGGCACAGTCATATGGGAAAAATAATACTACTGGTAGAAGATGAAAAAAATATTATTCTGGGCGTGCGCACATGCCTTGATGCAGTGGGCTACGAAGTTGAAGTTGCTGAAAACGGGGAGCTGGCCATGGAGGCGATCGAGCGCAGCCACCCAAACCTGATCCTGCTCGATCTGATGCTGCCCAAATTTGACGGCTTTGAGGTGCTTGAGACCCTCAAGAGCAAACCGGAGACCAGCTCAATTCCGATTGTTGTTCTCACCGCAAAAGCGGAGGAGGAGGATCGCCAAAAGGCGCTGGGGCTGGGGGCTGATGCATATATGACGAAGCCGTTTCGGCCGCAGGAGCTCTGGGATGTCCTCAAGAAGTTTCTTCCCGACGAAGATATTCCGCAGTAAAGCAAATCCGTTGAAGGCGCCCCCCCGGGGGTGCCTTTTGTTTTTGCAGTACTCATCCGGGCTCTTCTGTGAAAGAGCCGCTGCAGCCCCGCCTGTTGTGAGCGGACTTTTTCGCTGCACATATTTTGCGGGGCTCTGCCGGCAAGGCGGGGCGGGGGCAGAAGCGCCGCCGGAGATATTTGAAACAAGGCGGGTGTTAAGATGGCCGGGGAACAGCGGAATGGTTCGGGGAAAATAATTGTTGTCGCCCCAAATGCATTTAAGGGTTCGCTCAGTGCCCCCGAAGCGGCGGCAGCCATCGCCAGGGGGGTCGAGGGGGCTCTCCCCGGGGGGGAGATCAAACAGTTTCCCCTGGCCGACGGGGGCGACGGAACCACGGAGTGTATTGTCCGGGCTACCGGAGGCCGTCTCTTTCGGCAGATCGTAACCGGCCCCTTGGGCGATCCCATTGAAGGGTTTTGGGGGCTCACCGGCGATGGCCTGACCGCTGTTGTCGAGGTGGCTGCGGCGTCGGGGATGACCCGGCTGCCCCGGCAGAGCCTTGATCCGCTGCGGGCGACAAGCTACGGCACCGGCGAGCTCATCGGAGCCGCTCTGGAGAGCGGCTGCCGGCGGCTGTTTTTGGGGCTGGGCGGCAGCGCTACCGTTGACGCCGGGGCCGGTATTCTTCAAGCGTTGGGGGTGGCGCTCTTAGACGGCGGGGGCAGGGAGCTCCGGCGGGGCGGTGCCGCCCTGGGCGAGCTCTCCGGGATCTCGCTGCAGGGGATTTCACCCCGCCTGCGCGGGGTGGAGCTTGTTTTGGGGTTTGATGTGGAGAACCCTCTCTTCGGCCCTGCGGGGGCGGCCTATATCTATGGGCCGCAGAAAGGGGCTCTTGCAGAGCAGCTGCCCCTGCTCGATGGAAACCTGCGCCGCTTTGCCGCCGTGGTGGAGCAGGAGCTGGGGGTTCAGGTTGCCGCCCTGCCCGGAGGGGGTGCCGCCGGCGGAATCGGCGCCGGGCTGGCCAGTGTCCTCGGGGCAACACTGGTTTCGGGGGCGGAAGAGGTGATGAAGATTGTGGGGTTGCCCGCTCTGCTGGAAACAGGGCGGGTCGGGCTGGTGATCACCGGCGAGGGCGAGATCAACGCCCAGTCGCTTTACGGAAAGGTTCCCGTGGGGGTTTCTCGTTTGGCGAAGCGCTGCAAGGTGCCCGTTCTGGTTCTGGCGGGAGCGCTCAGGCTTGACCTCGCGGCGGCGCAGGAGGCGGGGATCACCACTATGCTGTCCATTGCCGACGGGCCCCTCTCCCTGGAGCAGTCGATGGCGCGCACTGCAGAGCTGCTCGAAAGCACCGCCCGGCGGGCCATGGAGTTGCTGCGGCTCCCTTTTGTTCCTTAAAGCGGACGGGGCGGGGCCGCTCAGGTGGCCAGGGCGCGCTGCATCAATCCGACCAGCTTCAGTCCCTCTGCTTCCCCGCCGGGGAGATGAACCGCTGCCTTTACGGCGCTGAAAAATCTGCCGGCTGTCCGCTGAAGCTGAGAACTTTCCAGAGTGCCGCTTTCGGCGGCGCGGTGAATCGCTCCGGCAAGCTCCTCCAGGGCGGCGGCGAGAAGGGGATAGCCTGTCTGCAGCTCCCCGGTAGGCAGCCGTTCCCAGGAGATCTCTTGCGCCTGCAGGGAGCTGCTCAAATTCGGAAAGCGCTGCTCCATCTCCCGCTGCAGTTTGTCGAGGGCGCTGCGCTCAACGGCTGCTTCGAAGAGGTAGCCTGCTTTTTCGATCGCCTCGCGGCCTCCTTCAAGGCGGTCCACCAGAACATAGATCGCGCCGATGCTGCCGCCGGCTTCTTCAACGGCGGAGACGGCTTTCAGAACCGAGCCGCCGGTGGTCAGGACATCGTCCACAATTACGGTGCGCATGCCGCGGTAAAAAGGGCCTTCGATCTGTGATTTCGTTCCGTAATCTTTCAGTCCTTTGCGGACGATAAACGAGGTCAGGGGCTCGCCGGAGGACCCTTGGGTGAGCCTGACTTCACCGAGGAGAGCCACCGCGGCGGCGATGGGATCCGCCCCCAGGGTGGGGCCGCCAACGGCGTCGGCCCTGATCCGGCGCTCTTCCAGGGAAGCGAGGATAAATTGTGCGGTGGTGTGGAGCCCTACCGGAGACATGGTTACCTGATTGCCGTCAATGTAGTAGCTGCTGCTCCGGCCGGAGGAGAGAATAAACGTGCCGCTCCGGTAAGAATAGGTATAGATTAGCCGCAGCAGTTTTTGCCGCAGTTCATGTAAAGTTGAAGTGGTCATCTGGAAGCCTCCTTGTTCTGTTTGGCCTTTGCTGAAATGAATTATATCATCATTTGGGGGTTTGGGAAGGGCGCTGCGCAATCAGTCAACAAATTTACAGAGATGGCTTATTATACCGGGATTACGGCGCCGCCGGTTGAGTAAAAGGGCAGATTGCGTTATAATGTTTGCAGGGTTCAGGGCGATTGTGATCTTGAGAAACCCCCGATTGAGCGGTTGGATCGGCTGTAAAACTGATGGTCAGACTAGGAGAGAGGGTGTTTCCGGATTGATTCCCGTAAAGGTAAAAGAAGTTGTGTTGGATCCGGTTCAAAATCCGCTGCTTCTGCTGGTGGATATGGAGGATTCCATTGTTTTGCCCATTGGAATCGGGTTCTGGGAAGCCCAGGCGATTGTCTTGAAGCTGCAGGGTCACATC
>JAAZIG010000390.1 GCA_012510325.1 Bacillota bacterium | reverse complement strand
TCTGGAAACGCTGCAGGAAGCTCACCTGGTCACCGTTCCCGACTTTGCAGTTTGGAAAGAGCAGCTCGAGGGACTGGAAGGCAAGCTCAAGGGCGAGCTGGACAAGGGCTCTGAGCAGCTGGAAAAAGCCATTGTCGATATGGCCATGACGATGATCCTCGCTTCGGCGGGGGGCGGCGGCGGGCTGATGCCGGAAGATGATTTCCCCCTTATCCCGACGCGTCTGGGCGAGATCGCCGAGGTGAAGATAGACCGCCATGAGGCGACGGCGATCAGCCGGATCAACCGGCAGCCGAGCATCGGCTTCTACCTGCAGAAAGAGGGCGAGGCCAACACGGTGCTCGTCTCGCGGCAGGTGCGCCGGGCTTTAACTGAGCTGGCCGAGGTGTTTGACCCCTTGGGCTACGAGATCAGTTTCAACTATACCTTCGACCAGGCTCAGGAGATCGAAAGCGCGCTCATTGACCTGGCCCGCTCGCTGTTGATCGGCTCCCTTTTGGCCATAGCGGTGCTGCTGCTCTTCTTGAGAAACTGGCGGACGATCCTGGTGATCGGGCTGACCATCCCCACCGCCATCATCGCCGCTTTTGCCCTGCTCTACTTTGCCGGGCTCTCGGTGAACCTGATGACCCTGGGGGCCCTGGCCTTGGCTGCGGGGATGCTGGTGGATAACTCCATCGTGGTGAGCGAGAATATCTATCGCCACCTCCAGCTGGGTTCTGATTCATTCACCGCGGCGGTGGCCGGGAGCAATGAAGTCACCGGCGCTATCTTCGCCTCCACCCTGACCACCATCAGCGTCTTCTTCCCGGTGGTCTTCCTGAGCGGCCTCGCCGGAGAGCTGTTTAAGGACTTCTCCCTTACGGTGACCTGCGCGCTGCTGGCCTCGCTGCTGGCGGCGCTGACCCTGATCCCCATGCTGGCCTCACGGTTCCTGCGCCATAATGCGGGCGGGGAAAAGTCGGTCACCGGGCCGACGCGCTACCGGAGTGTGGTCGAATGGGTGCTCCAGTATCCCTGGGTCCCTCTGGTTGTCGGGGCGGCGGCAGTTGTCCTGGGGGCGATCTTTATCCCCTCCATGGGCTCCGATCTTTTTCCCACCCCCGAGGAATCGGCTTTTTCGGTGGAGCTGAGCCTGCCTGCGGGCACCCCCATAGAGAAGACCGATGCCTGTACCGGGCAGCTGGAGGAAATTGTGGAGCAGCTGAAGGGGATTGATTCATTTACCACGCAGATCGGCGAGCAGCAGCTTTTCGGTATTGCGATAGAGTCGGGGATCACCAACCGGGCGCGGATTCGGGTCAAGGTGCCTTCGGAGAAAGCCGGGGAGATCGAGGGGCTCATCGCCGCAGTCGCGGAGAGAGCGGTACCGGTGTTACCGGAAGAGGCGGAGCTCAGCTTCAAAAGAGAATCGATTATGGATGCAACGGGTTTCAGCATGGGGCTGGAGATCATGGTGCAGGGGCCGGAGCAGCATAAGGTGATCGCCCTTTCCGAGGAGATCACCGAAAAGATCAAGGATCTGCCGGGCTTGGTCGATGTGCGCAGCGCTTCGGAGGAGGCGATTCCGGAGGTGCATGTCAGGGTCGACCAGAGCAAGGCCCTGCGCAAGGGGATGACCGCTTTCCAGATCGGGATGATGCTCTACGAGGCCGTCGACGGGATCTCCGTGGCGCGGCTGGAGACGGAGCAGGATATCTACGAGCTTTTCCTCAGCTACCGGAAGAGCGACCTGCAGACGGTGGAAGACCTGGAGAACCTGGGTTTCTACACCCCAACGGGATCATACCTGCGGCTGGGCGATATCGCTACGATCGAGC
>JAAZIG010000389.1 GCA_012510325.1 Bacillota bacterium | reverse complement strand
CGACGAAGCACCGCTGCTCAAAGTCGAGGAGCTGTTCCTCTACTTCAGCACCACTTTCGGGGTGGTCCGGGCGGTGGAAAAGGTCAGCTTTGAGATGCTCCGGGCGCGCTCCCTGGCGGTGATCGGCGAATCGGGCTGCGGCAAGACTTCGCTTGCCCGGGCGATCTTAAGGCTTCTGCCGCAGAATGTGGAGCGCTATCGGGGTCGGATCTTCCTTGAAGGGGTCAACATCATGCCCTTTAGCGACGAGCGTTTCCGTCGGCAGGTGCGCTGGATGAAGGTGTCCATGGTGCCGCAGGCGGCGATGAATTCGCTCAATCCCGTGCTCAAAGTGGGCGAGCAGGTTGCCGAACCGCTGCTCATTCATCAGCAGTGCTCCAAGGACGAGGCGGCGGAGCGGGCCCGGGAGGTCTTCAGTCTTGTCGGCATTCCCCTCGATTTTATGGAGCGCTACCCCTTCGAGCTCTCCGGGGGGATGCGCCAGCGGGCGATTATCGCCATGGCCCTGATCGCCAGGCCGGCGCTGGTGATCCTCGACGAACCGACCTCGGCGCTGGATGTCCTGACCCAGGCCAATATCATGAATGCCTTGAAAAAGATCAAGCACGAGTTGAACCAGAGTTTTATCTTTATCACCCATGATATTGCCACCTCCAGTGAGTTGGCCGACGAAGTGATCTGCATGTACGCCGGGCAGATTGTGGAGCACAGCAGTGCGGCCCGGTTTTACCGCCGCTCCCTGCACCCTTACTCCCAGAAGCTGATGGCTTCTGTGCCGACCCTGCGCGGGGAAAAGAAACCCGATTTTATTGCCGGAGAGCCGCCGAGCCTGTTCAACCCTCCCGAAGGCTGCCGCTTCGCGCCCCGCTGTCCGGAAAAGTTTGCGCGCTGCCGGGAAGAGCCGCCCCTGTTCAGCCATGAAGACGGGGCGGTGCGGTGCTGGCTGTATGAGAGGAGTTAAACGATGGCGGAAACAAAGCTGCTTGTGGTAAAGGATCTGCGCACCTGGTTTGAGCTGAAGCGATGGGGCTTTATCCCTGCCGGACATGTGCGGGCGCTCGACGGGGTTTCCTTTGATCTCGGCCCCGAAGAGACGATCACCATCGTGGGGGAGAGCGGTTCGGGCAAGACCACTTTGCTGCGGACGATCTTGGGTTTGGTTCAACCCACCGGTGGGGAGATTTTCTTCAACGGGAAAAAGATCGACAGCCGCTCAAAAGATCTGGCCTGGCTGCACTCGCAGGTCGGTTTTGTGCAGCAGGATCCCTACGGGGCCCTCCCGCCATTTATGAATATCCGGCAAATCCTCAGCGAGCCGATGATCGTCAACCGGGTCGACCCGGGAGAGAGAGAAAGGCGGATCCGGGAGGTGCTCGACGAGGTCAGGCTGATCCCCGTGGAAGATTTCCTCGACAAGTACCCCCATATGCTCTCCGGGGGACAGCAGCAGCGTTTGGTGATCGCCCGGGCGATCATCTTGCACCCCAAGCTTGTCGTCGCCGATGAACCGGTCTCGATGCTCGATGCTTCGATGCGCGTGGAGATCCTGGAGCTGATGCGCAAGATTCAGCAGAAGCACAAGATCGGGGTGATCTATATTACCCACGATCTCTCGTCGGTGCGCTATTTTTCAGAGCGTGTCTTTGTGATGTATGCAGCGAAGCAGGTCGAGAAAACGGATGTGAACAGCATTGTGGAAAATCCACTCCACCCGTATACGCAGACGCTGCTCAACGCCATCCCCGATCCCGATCCGGAAAACGCGGCGCGGTTTAAGGATGTTCCTCCCGGCGAGCCGCCCAGCCTGATCAACCCTCCTCCGGGCTGCCGCTTTCATCCCCGCTGCCCCCGCATCATCGAAGGGCTTTGTGATACCGAGGAGCCGCCGGAGTTTGAGCCCTTTCCCGAACATTTTGTTGAATGCTGGCTCTACAGATGATGCTCCTCTCTGCTGTTCTGCTGCTCCTCTCCGGTATCGCGCTGGCTTTTCTGATGGTGCTGCAGCTGCTCAAAGCCACTTTTCTGTTCTGTTTTCTCTCTTATGCCCTCATGACCGGCGGCCTTGTCCTCGGCCTCATCGGGATTATGCAAAAGCGGCGTTCCCGGGGATAGAGGGTGATGCGGTCCCGGCGCTAAAAGTCAGCCATACCTTGCTTTCAAGGGTGGCGGGTGCGGGCGCCGGATCGACAGGGGGCTCCGGGGGAGACAAAGCCTGCGGGATCCCGCTTTGGGATAGCGCGGCGGGAATAGGGTGAGGGTACTTCAGGGCAGCCCCGGGCGGTGCCAAAAAATCAAAGGAAAAAGGTGAGCGTTAATGCACGATTTGACGCCGGTGTGGGAGCTCGACTCCATCTTTCCCGGAGG
>JAAZIG010000388.1 GCA_012510325.1 Bacillota bacterium | reverse complement strand
GCGGTCAGCTTCGCTCCGGTGCAGCCCAGGGGGTGTCCCAGGGCGATGGCTCCGCCGGTGAGGTTGACCTTCTCATCGAGAACCTCTTCGAGGCCCAGCTGGCGCATGCAGTAGAGCGCCTGCGAGGCGAAGGCTTCGTTCAGCTCAAAAAGGTCGACATCTTCGATCTTCATCCCCGTCAGCTCCATCAGCTTGGGAATGGCCATGGAGGGTCCCACGCCCATGATATCGGGCGGGCATCCGGCGACGGCGTAGCCGCGGAACACAGCCATGGGTGTCAGGCCGAGAGCGGCGGCTTTATCCGCCGACATGACCACGGCAGCGGCAGCTCCGTCATTGGTCTGCGAGGAGTTGCCGGCAGTTACGGAACCGCCCAGTTTAAAGGCCGGGCGCAGCCTGGCCAGCACCTCCAGAGAGGTGTCCGGCCGGACCCCTTCGTCGGTGTCGAAAATAAACTCTTTTTCGACTATTTTGCTGTCCGGTCCGGGGAGACGGTGCACCAGCTTCAAGGGGACGATCTCCTCTTTAAAGTAGCCTTCTTTGATCGCTTTGGCCGCATTCATGTGGCTGCGGTAAGCGAGCTTGTCCTGATCTTCGCGAGAGATATTGAAGCGGTCGGCCACGTTTTCTGCGGTGATCCCCATCGGGGTATAGGCCTCGATAAGGGTTTCAGCAAGAACCGGGCTCGGAGAGGTCTTGTTGCCCCCCATGGGCACCATGCTCATGCTCTCCACTCCGCCGGCGATGATCACGTCGGCGAAGCCGCACATGATCCTTTCGGCGGCGAGAGCGATGGACTGCAGTCCCGAGGAACAAAAACGGTTGACCGTCTGTCCGGGGACCGTGTCGGGGAGGCCGGCTTCGAGGGCCGCCAGACGGCCGATATTCATGCCTTGTTCACCTTCGGGGAAGGCGCAGCCGAGGATGACATCATCTATTTCTGCAGGGTCCAGCCCTTTGGCCCGGGCGAGGGCTTCTTTGATCGCTACGGAAGCCATATATTCGGGCCGGGTGAAGCGCAGTGTACCCCGCGGCGCCCTGCCGATGGCGGTACGAACGCAAGAGACAATAACAGCTTCTTTCATTTGTATACCTCCTTAGTTCCTTACTGCCTTGCCCGTGGTGAGCAGAGACATGATCCGTTCCTGGGTTTTCTCTTCACCGATAAGGCGCAGGAAAGCTTGGCGTTCAATGTCGAGGAGATACTGTTCGCTGACCATGGTCTTCGTCCGGATATTGCCGCCGCAGAGGACCGTGGCGATCTCCATGGCGATCTTCATATCGTGGTCGCTGATATAGTTGCCCCAGCGCATGTTCTGCACCCCTGCCTTGAAGGCGGCGATGCCGTAATCGCCGAGGGCGGGGACCTCTTTTGGCCGCGGCGGTTCGTATCCTTCCGTGAGCATGCCCAGAACAGTTTGCTTGGCATCGTGGATCAGGAAGTCCTGATTGACGGAGACCCTGTCCGTGCTTCGCATGAATCCGAGCTCCTGGGCATGACGGGCGCTTGTGGCCACTGTGGCCATGGCGATGGCTTCAAAAGCCTTCTGCACGTAAGGGAGCAGATCGACATTTAAGCCCTCGGGAATCCCTTCGGTGTAG
>JAAZIG010000387.1 GCA_012510325.1 Bacillota bacterium | reverse complement strand
TGCGGGCGCTCGGCGCCCTCGAGCCCAGCGCGGCTCTGTCGGCAAAAGATGAACCGTAGAGCGGAGCCGCTTGACGGCATCGTCAATCTGGACAAGCCCGCCGGGATCACTTCGCACGATGCCGTTGCGGCAATGCGGCGCTTGGTTCCCGGGACCAAGGTGGGACACGGCGGCACCCTCGATCCGGCGGCCTCCGGGGTGCTGCCCCTCTGTCTGGGCAGAGCCACCCGCATCGCCGAGTATCTCTTCGATCTGCGCAAGGGTTATCGGACCGCCGTCACCCTGGGGACAACCACCGATACCGGCGACGCCGCGGGGACGATCATTTCGCAAAAAGAGCCGCCTTTGCTGGAGCGAAAGAACATCGAACAGCTGCTCCGCTCGCTGACGGGAACGCAGGAGCAGGAGGTGCCCGCTTACGCCGCCGTGAAGCACCGCGGACGCCCGCTCTACGAATACGCCCGCCGCGGCGAAAAGGTGCCGAAGAAGAAGCGGACCGTGGAGATTTACCGCTTCGAGCTGATCGCCTTTGATCCCGCCGCCCCGGCGCAGATTCTCTGCGAGGTGGAATGCTCCCGGGGGACCTATATCCGCTCCCTGGCCGTGGAGCTGGGCGCACGCCTCGGCTGTGGCGCCCATCTGCAGGCGCTGGAAAGGCTCTTTGTCGGAGAGCTTTCCCTCGGCGAGGCTTTCTCTCTGGAGCAGCTTTCCACAGCCGCCGCCGCAGGCACCCTCCCCGGGATGCTGCTCCCGCTGGACCGGGCCCTGCTGCACCTCGAGGCTCTCACCGTTACCGGGAGCACCGTGGAAAAGCTGCGCGCCGGACGTGCGGTGCCCTGGGAAAGATCCGCCGCTGTGGAAGCGCTTGTGGCGGCGGCCCTGCCGGTTCGAATCTACGATCCGCAAAACCGGTTCCGGGCCCTGGCCCGCTTTACCGGGAGCGGCGCGGATATTCTACTAAAAACAGACAAATTTTTATCGCCTTGAGGAGGATACCGGATGAAGATCATTGACGGCCTGGACAGCGGAGCGCTTGAACAGCCGCTCTATCTGGCCCTCGGCAATTTTGACGGGGTGCACCGCGGCCACCAGGCGGTAATTCACACTGCAGTCAGCCGGGCCCGCCGCAGCGGCGGTTCCGCCGCCGCCCTGCTGTTCGATCCCCACCCTTCAGTTTTCCTGAAGCCGCAGGAGCATTTTTGTCTCCTTACGGGGATCGCCGAGCGCGCCGCGCTCATGGCGGAGCTGGGCCTTGACGCCATCTTTGTGCTCCCCTTCAGCGCGGCGACAGCCTCGCTGACCCCCGAGGAGTTTGTGCGCCAGATTCTTTTGGAGCGGCTGCAGGTGAGCGGCGTCTCCATCGGAGTCGATTACTCCTTTGGCCGCGGCGGCGCCGGCAAAGGGGAGCTGCTGCAGGAGTTCGGTGAGCAGATGGGCTTCACCGTGGTGCTCTCCCCCCTGGAGAGGGAATCGGGAGGCGTCATCAGCAGCTCTGCGATCAAAACGCTGCTCGCCGACGGGGCGGTCAAGGAGGCCGCTCTCTTTCTAAACTACTATTTCTTCCGCAAGGGTGCGGTCATCTCCGGGCGGGGCCGGGGCAAGAAGATGCTCTATCCCACGGCGAATCTGCGGCCGAGCCCCGATCTGGCCTGGCCCGGCCGCGGCGTCTATCTCACCGCCGTCGGGGGCCTGGGCGAAAAGATCCGCTTCGGGCTGACCAACGTGGGGATCAAGCCGACCTTCGGCGACGACGCTCTCACCGTGGAGACCTATATCCTCGATTTCAGCGACGAGCTCTACGGCCGCGAGATCACCCTGTACTTCTTGGATCGCCTCCGGGATACGCTCACGTTTTCTTCCCCGGCAGAGCTGCGGGCGCAGATCGATGAAGATATCGTGCGGGGGCGGGAGCTGATCCGCTCCGCTTACGGCGCGATCGATACATTTATCGAGCCGGTGCGTTTTATCCGGCGCCTGGAGGAGCTGTTTTACATTTGCGATTAACTGTGCTAAAATTTTAATGTCCGCAGGCCCGGTTTGGGGTTCTCCCGGCCCTTCACTTGGCCCGGCGGTAATGACAAAAAGAAAAGGGAGGCAGTAGAGATGTTGTCTCAGGATAAGAAACAGGAGATCATCGGTCACTATCGGATTCACGAGACCGACACCGGTTCGCCGGAGGTACAGATTGCCCTGCTCACCGAACGGATCAATACCCTGACCGAGCATCTGAAGGAGCACAAAAAAGACTTCAATTCTCAGCGGGGTTTGCTCAAGATGGTGGGCCGGAGACGCGGAATGCTCAACTATCTGCGTAAAAACTATCCGCAG
>JAAZIG010000386.1 GCA_012510325.1 Bacillota bacterium | reverse complement strand
CTTTCAAGGTGGGGCTTTGGTAATGTGGCGTTCTCCTTGTCATCCTGAGAGCAACTTTACCATAACCCTGAGCGTGTGAGTAGCCTCTGTCGTTCCGAGCCACTCACACCTTGTTACCATGAACCGCTCTCCTTGTAACCCTGAGCCACTCCCCTTGTCATCCTGAGCGCAGCGAAGGATCTCGGGCAGCCGGCAGGGGTTGCAGAAAGAAACTGAAGCCGGTATCGGCGATAGATTGTGGTAAGAAAGGCGGATTTACGAAATGCAGAAAAACCGGTGGAGAAAAGCAGGCTCCATAATTGGCAGCGCCGTAGCGGTTCTGTTCGTCGCGGTAGCCCTGTTCCTAGGCTATGCCTTTGTCCAGAGCAAGCTTACCGGCAGCGAACCCGCCGTCGCCGGCTACCGCATCTGTTACGTCATGAGCGGCAGCATGGAGCCGGCTCTAAAGGTCGGCAGCGCGGTGGTGGTACAATCCCTGGCTGCGGAAGAGGTCCGGCCGGGAGATATCATCACCTACCGCAGCAACAATGGCAGTACGCTGACCACTCACCGGGTGGAGCGTCTTGATACAACAAGCGGATTGCTCTTTTACACCAAAGGAGATGCCAACAAAATTGCAGACCCGCTGCCGGTGACAGAGCAGCAGCTGGTGGGCAAGGTGGCCCTTACGGTGCCCTATCTGGGGTATCTGCTGGCCTATGCCGGCACCCGCGAAGGTCTGTTGGTTTTGCTGGCCTTGGCGGTGCTGATTATCGCCGGAGGGCTGATCCGTACATATAAAGTTGAGAAAATGCAGTACATTCGGAACGCTGGTGGGGGGGTGGCAGCTGAATAAGAGTTTGAGACTCCGAAGCGTTCATAAAAAATAGTCGTTTCTTAGGTTACCTGTGAAAATAAAAAATTAAATCATTTAGGAGGAAGAGCAATGAAAAAGAAAGTAATTATCGGTCTCTCGGTACTGGCTCTCGTGGCACTAATGGCAGTAGGAACATGGGCTTGGTTTACGGCAGCTGATTCAGTGGATAACACCTTTGCTACGGGAACAGTTGATATCAGTATTGTTGAAGAGTTCGAAGATGTAGAAGACTGGAACCCTGGTGATACCACGGTCAAGGAAGTCAGCGTAAAGAATAACGGTTCGCTGGATGCCTTTGTGCGGGTGAAGCTGACCCCGGTGTGGACGCCGGCAGAAGGATCAGAAGCAGTGTTAGGCATTGACAATGTTGCCCTTAACCTGAGCGATGATCCCAACTGGGTTAAAGAAGGCGATTACTATTATTACCTGGTAGCTCTCGCGCCAGGAGCGGAAACACCGCTGTTGCTGGAATCGGTAACCCTGATAGGCGCTGGAACAAGTAACGATTACCAGGGGGCGGAGCTGGAGATCACCGTGGATGCGCAGGCAATCCAGGTGGCAAATGTGTTGGATGGCGAAATAACGGTTGCAAAGCTGGCTGCTTTAGACTGGTAAACGGTAACAAGTAACCGTATCGAACGAGGTGGCGGCCGGGCCTCCGGGCTCGGCCAGGAACTACCCCCCCCAAGGAGGGGAACGTTAAATGAAAAGAACTGTTTTGATTGGACTGCTCGTTTTAACCCTGGTAGCGCTGCTGACAGCAGGCACCTGGGCCTGGTTCACGGATAGGGATGAGGTCACCAACACCTTCACCGCCGGAACGGTTGAGGTGGAGATCATAGAAGAGTATACGCCGGTCATCGACTGGACTCCGGGGACCAAATCCAAGAAAGAAGTCAGTGTGAAAAACACTGGCAGCAAGGCGTCCTATGTCCGGGTCTCCTTGACCCCGGTCTGGGGTACTGAGGACGAAGATGGCCAGTTTGCCGCCGAACCGGGCTTGCCGGTAGATAATGT
>JAAZIG010000004.1 GCA_012510325.1 Bacillota bacterium | reverse complement strand
GTTGGGATCGCCTGCATCGATGGTCAGATAGTTCGTGCTCGGTTTCCGGCTTAAGGCTTTGTGGCCCCAGTTGTAGGGCATCCACACTGTTTCGACCTCTTCGCCGTTGATCAGCATCTTCTCCATACGGGGGGTGACATATACCTTCACCTTCATCTCGCCCCGTGCCGAGCGCACCTTGACCCAATCCCCGCTCTTCACCTTGAGCCCGGCGGCCAGCGTTTCGGACATCTCACAAATCGGCTCCGGATACATCTCGTTGAGCCAGGGGATGTTCCGGGTAACCGAGCCGGCACACCAGTGCTCGGCCAGGCTCGAGGTCATCAGAACGTACGGAAACTCGTCGACAGTGCCGACAGGCTGCAGCGCTTCAACGCCTTTGCGCGGATAGGTTACGCAGGGGTTGTACGGCACAGCGGGATGGAGCACGTTTGTCGTCGGGCTCTCCACGGGCTCATAAAATTCCGGAACAGGCCCGTCTGCCGGAGTCGAAGAGGAGTCGCGCGGCAGATCCGAGTCGGGGTTGGGATCCTTGTAGGTCGCTGCCAGGAGACGGCCGAGACCTTCCCCGGACATCCTGAAGGGCCGCTGCCCGTTGGGCGTGCCCGGTCCATCGGCTGCATTGGGCACGTCGGGGGTATCGTATCCGGTCCATTTGCCCTGCAGCTCATCCCACCAGACCACCGCTCTCTCATCATCATAGGGGACCCCATTGCTGTCGCAGGAGGCCCGGTTGTAGAGCACATGCATATTCCCCGGCCAGCTCCAGGCAAAGCCCGGGTAAATTCCCAGACCGCCGGGATCGGACTGGTTATCCTTCCGCTTGGAGAGGTTCACCCCGTTGGCGTAGACACCGGGATAGACCCAGTTGCCCGCGGAGGTGGTGCCGTCGGCCTTCAGCTCGCCGATGCCCTTGAGCAGCTCGCCGTTGACAAGATTGTATCCGTTGATCTCACGGAGCACCTCTTCGGCAAATTTAATTCTCTCCTCCGGATCGTCATGATCGAAGTCATAATCCCAGGTGATCTTCATCACAGTTTCGTCCTTCTTGTCCGTTGAGCCGGCATAGAGTTCCCGCACTTTTTTGAAGATCAGGTCCAGAATGAGCAGGTCGGCTTTCGCCTGGCCCACCGGCTCGATGCCGGTATAGCGCCACTGCACCATGCGCCCGGAGTTGGTCAGGGAACCTTCCCTTTCCAGGAATGAGGCCGCCGGGAGGAAGATAACCTCGGTGTCGATGGATTCCGGATCGACCCCTTCGCGCTTCTCCCAGAAGGCCGCCGTTTCAATTTCGAAAAGATCCTGTACCACGACCATCTCCATCTGGGAAAGCCCCTGCTGCACCACGCTCAGGTTGGGGCTGGTCACCAGGGGATTCTGCCCCATGAAATAGGCCAGCTTCATCTTACCTTCCAGCGCTGTCTCGAAGATCTGGAACAGCGAGTAGTTGCGGCTCCCGTCCTTTTTCGGCAGCAGGCTGAAGCAAAAATCGTTGTCCGGAGTGGCATGCTCACCGAACCACGCCTTCAGCAGGTTTACCAGGAAGGTGCGGCGGAAGGTGCCCGAGCCTTTGGTCCAGGTATCGATATCGGGAACATTGTGATTCGGGGGCGCCAGATAGCCCGGCAGATAACCGAAGAGGCAGGCCATATCCGTGGAGCCCTGCACATTCGGCTCACCGCGCAGGGCGTTGATGCCGCTGCCGGGTTTGCCCACGTTGCCCAAAAGAAGCTGCAGCACCCCGAAGGAGCGGATGTTCTGCACCCCGACGGTGTGCTGAGTCATCCCCAGGGCATAGAGGATCGTGCCCGGCTTGTTCTGCACCATGGTATCGGCAACGAGTTTGATCTGTTCTTCGGTGGCTCCGGTAATTCCGGTGACGGTATCGAAATCGTAGCGCTTGAAGAAATCTTTAATTTTGCTGAAAATGCACCGGGGATCATCAAGGCTCGTCGCCTTCAGCGGTTTTTTCTCACTGTTCAGGGCGTATCCCCAGGAGCTGTTGTCATATTTCCGGTTGGCGCTGTCGTAACCTGAGAAAACGCCGTCGCTAAAGCCAAATTCATCGTTGGCTATGAGGAGTGCGTTGGTCTGGTTGAGCACAAAATCTTCGTCATAAAGTTTGTTCGTCAAGATGTAGTTGATAATGCAATTCAAAAAGGCGATATCGGTTCCGGGTCTGATGCGGACAAAAATATCCGACACTTCCGAGGTTCTGGTGTAACGGGGATCGACATGAATGATGATCGCCCCGTTCTCCTTCGCTTTCATGATCCATTTCATGGACATGGGATGGTTCTCGGCACAGTTACTTCCCTCGATGAGGAACACCTTGGCATTCTTTAAATCGATCCAATGGTTGGTCATGGCACCGCGTCCGAATGAGGCCCCCAAACTGGCGACCGTGGGACTGTGTCAGACCCGGGCCTGGTGTTCCAGAAATGTTACCCCAAAGGCTCTCGCCATCTTGGTAAAGAGGTAACATTCTTCGTTGTTGTTCTGAGCACCGCCGATGAAGCTCATGGCATCGGTGCTGTGCAGCTCATCGATCCAGGTCTCATCCCGGACCTGCTTAATCTTCTGGGCAACCTTCTCTATGGCTGTCTCCCAGCTAATCTCCTCCCACCGGTCGCTGCCGGGGGCGCGATACAGCGGGGTTTTAACGCGCTGATCAGAGTTGGGCACCTCGTACATGGCCGCCCCTTTACTGCAGAGCGCTCCCTCATTGATAATATGATCCGAATCCCCTTCCAAATTGATCAGCTTTCCATCTTTGACGTGGCAGATCATGCCGCAGCCGCAGGAGCAGAAATTGCATATCGAGGTGTACTCCCTGGCGCCGTGTATTCTACACTCTTTTGACGCCGCCTCGAGCGAACGCATATTAAAGCCCAATTGGGACAGAGCCAGCCCGGCACCCGTCGCTCCCGCCAGCTTAAGAAACTCACGACGTTTCAGCTTCAAACCTAACCCCTCCTATCAAGATTTGAGATCCATTATGTCCATCAACCTGGCATAATTTCGCCAAAACACCCCCCTGCCCGTCCTTCGAATACTTAAAATTGTATCAATAAATCCCCGTTATGTCAATACTCACAAAACGCCTCGATAATGCCAAAAAACTGTAATTTTACAAAGATCCACACGCCCTGTTCAAATCAGGTGGCCACCTGATCGGGGCGGCTCCCTGCAGGGCGGCTAGATGATTACCGGCACCAGCTCCCCCCGCTTTAACCCGGAACACCCTGTGGCGATATCGATATAACAATTGCTCTCCAGAACAACCTGCAAATTGCCCGGCGACTGCTCCGGATCAATTATGGTCACGAGAGCCCTGCCGCTGTCGTCCTGCGTCAGCCGCCCGCGGAGCGCCCGCCGGACCGGGCTTTTCTTGTTGAAATCACTCTGCAGCACCGCTTGCAGGGTGGTCCGACCAGGAGCGCTGCTGCCGGTGATCTTTTTGATCAAGGGGCAGAGCAACAGCTCAAAGGTAACGGAGGCCGCCAGGGGGTTGCCCGAGAGGCTGATCACCGGGATGCCCTCCAAAACGCTGAACAGGGCCGGCGAACCCGGTTTGATATTCACTTTCCAGAAAACCATCTCCGCACCGAGGTTTTCCAGAACCTCTTTGAGCAGGTCCTTCTCCCCCACCGACACCCCGCCGGTGGTAACAATAAAATCGGCCTTCTCCGCTGCCGCAGCGATGGCGCCGGCGATAGCCTCCCGCTCATCGGGGAGGATACCGGTGGGGAGGACCGTGACCCCGCACTCTCGCAAGCGGCAGGCGATCGTATAGTAGTTGCTGCTGTAGACCCGGCCGGGCGCGGGAGCGGTCCCCGGCTCGATCAGCTCGTCTCCCGTGCTGATGATCGCTGCGACCGGCCTTTGGTAGACCGGCACTGCGGCGATGCCGAGCCCCGCCAGCACCCCGATCTGCGCGGCTCCCAGAAAATCGCCCTGCGCCAGAACAGCGTCCCCTTTGGTAAAGTATTCGCCCTTAAAGCAGTAGTTGTCCCCCGGGGAATGCTCTTTCAGGATCTCCACCCGGCCCTCTCCGGCCCGGGTGTCCTCCTGCCTGATGACACAGTCGGCCCCCTCGGGGATGGGGGAGCCGGTCATCAGGCGCACCGCAGTCCCTCCGACGACCTTTTCCTGCGAATAGCCCCCGGCATAGATTGTATCTATAACCTTCAGGACAGCGGGCGCGGCGGGGGAGGCCCCCTGCGTATCCGCGGCCTTCAGGGCGTAACCGTCCAGCGGTGAACGGTTGAAGGAAGGCTGATCCACGGGGGCGGCGATATTTTCAGCCAGCACTCTGCCGTGGGCCGCCATAAGATCGACCGTTTCAATCCCGGTGAGACGGCCCCTTTCCACGATCAGCCGCCTCGCTTGTTCCAACTCGATCATCTCGAGCATCTCAGGCGCATCCTTTCCCAAAGCTGCAGGCGGGATAAACGCATTCGCCGCACCCGAGGCAATAACCGCCCAGCCCATAGAGGGCGATCTCTTTCGCCGTGATCTTTTCCCCGGTCAGCAACCGCGGGAAGATCAGGTCGAAGACGGAAGTTTTGAAGTAGATAATTCCCCCGGGAAGCCCCACCAGAGGCACCGCCCCGCGGTAGGCCAGCAAAAATGTCGAGCCGGGCAGAACGGGAGCGCCGTAGCTGACGATCTCCCCCCCGGCCCTCCTGATAGCCAGAGGAGTCAGATCATCGGGGTCGACGGACATCCCCCCGGTGCAAAGGATGAGCTCCGCCCCCCGATCGAGATATTCCTTGATGGCTCCGGCGATCAGAACCTCATCATCGGGCACGACCGTTTGTCCCATCAGCGCGGAGCCGTACGCGTCGATCTTCTCTTTCAAGAGCGGCCCAAATTTATCCTCAACCAGGCCCCGGTAAATTTCGTTGCCCGTGGT
>JAAZIG010000385.1 GCA_012510325.1 Bacillota bacterium | reverse complement strand
GACAAATCCCGAGAGGATATGTCCCGGCGTGAAGGGGGTCAGATCAAATAAAAGCTGCCCGACGAGGCAGAAGAGCCCCCCGACTAGAAAAGCGGTCAAATAGCTGCCCATATTTGCTCACCTGCTCCTTTCTTTCCGCAGCGCGCCGCGCGCCGCCCTCACATCTCCAGAGCCACGGCGTGGGCCACCGCCGGGATGCTCTCGCCCTGGGCCAGCGTGGTCGTGCTGTGGAGCGCCCCGGTGGAGACGACGAGCACCTTGTGCAGCTCACCCTGCCTCATCCGTCTGAGAAGGTGCCCCAAAACCACCACCCCCGAGCAGGCGCAGCCGCTTCCGCCGGCGCCGATCTCGTGAAAATGGGGATTGTAGATCATCAGCCCGCAATCGCTGTAGCGCTGCTCCGGGTAGTAGCCGCTGCGCGACAGCAGGGCCAGCAGCAGCTGCGAGCCGACCCTCCCCAGATCGCCGGTGACGATGAGATCGTAATAATCGGGATTGCGCTCAAGATCCGCAAAATGCATCAGCAAGGTTGAAGCCGCCGCCGGGGCCATCGCCGCCCCCAGGCTGAAGCTGTCCTTTTCCCCCAGGTCGACCACCTTGCCCGTGGTGATGGCGGTGATCCCCGGGCTGCCCCCCGCGGCGCTGATCACCGCCGCCGCCGCCCCGGTCACGGTCCACTGGGCCTGCTCGGGCCGCTGAAAGCCGTACTCGGTGGGGTAGCGAAACTGGCGCTCGGCGCTGCAGTGATGGCTCGCCGTCGCCGCGAGCGCGCTGCCGGCGAATCCCCCCGCCACGAGGATCCCCCCCCAGGAAAGGGCCAGCGCGAGGGTGGAGCAGGCGCCGTACAGTCCGAAATAGGGCCTCCCCAGTGCGGCGGCGCTGTACCCGGAGACGGTGATCTGATTGAGCAGATCGCCGGAGATGAAGTAGTCGATCTGCTCCAGGCTGAAAGAGCCCTTCTCCAGCGCCAGGGAGCAGGCTTCCTGAAGCATCTTCCTCTCGGCGGCTTCAAAGCTCTTCTGCCCCGCCCGCAGATCACCGTAGACGAGGTCAAAATCGCCTTTCAGGGGCCCCTGACCCTCCAGCGGCCCGGCGACGGCGGCGGCGGAGGCGACAAAGGGAACCGGATCCAACAAAATACTCTGCTTTCCCGCCCTGGCGCTCAACTCCGGCCCACCCCGATTCCCCCGCTGTGCGGCAGCCCCATCAGAAGAGGGCCGAAAACAGCCCGACAACAAAGGCCGTCACCACACCGAAGAGCAGCACGCTCCCGGCGAGAGAAAAGATCTTCGCGCCGACGCCGAGCACCAGCCCCTCCTTCTTGAACTCAAGGGACGCCGCGGTGAGGGAATTGGCAAAACCGGTCACGGGAACGGCGGTCCCGGCGCCGGTAAAGCCGGCCAGGCGGTCGAACAGGCCCAGCCCGGTCAAAAGTGAGGCCAGAAAAATCACGGTGACCACCGTGGGGTTGGCCGCCTCCGCCGGGGGGAAACCGAAAGCGATATAGCTGTTCTGGATCGCCTGGCCCAGCAGGCAGATCGCCCCGCCGCTGACAAAAGCGGTCAGCGCATTGCGCAGAAGCAGCGGCGCCGGCTTCTCCCCGGCGGCGAGCCGGCGGTATTCGGCAACGCTGATCTTCAGCTCTTCAGGTGAGGAAGCCATCGGCAGCCCCCCTAAAGGCGATCTTCCCGAACGCCGAAAGCGAGCTTCAGGTTGACCCTGTATTCCTCAATGGCGCCGTCGGCGAGGGTGGCGGTCAGATTGACCACCTCAATCCCGGTAATCCCCTCGATGGTCCGCGAGGCCTCCTCGACCGCGTTGTGGACGGCGTCCTCCCAGCCCACCTCCGATTCACCGACCAGCTCGATTACCTTGGCAACTGTAGTCATTTTCGTCAGCTCCTTCATCTCAGTTATCATCTCTGTTAATTATTGGTGGATCTACCCGCGCTCCCCGGAACGGTTTCCGCCATTACCGGATGGGAGCGGGGCGGCGGATCCGGTGCGGTTGAAAAAAGCAGATAGAGCAGCAGACCTGACAGCACAAAAAAAAGCGACACCCACAAAAAAACCGCGGCAGTTTTCCGATCACCTCCCCAAAAGTTCATCGTCTCCCTCCAGGTGGATCCGATTTCCTGCGCGATTTTAGTATGTGAAAAAGGGGGCCCCTCTATTCTTTTTTCTGTGGCGGGGGTAAGCTCTTCAGCCCTCCGGCTGCAGGTAGGTGCGCAGCCGGTGCAGGGCTCTTTTTTCGAGGCGGGAAACCTGCCGCTGCGAAAGGGTCAGGCGGGCGGCGATCTCGGACTGGGTCAGCTCCTGGAAATAGCGCAAAGCGATGAGGCGCTGCTCCAGGGGGGTCAGCCTGGTCAGCGATTCGTGAAGGATGATCCGCTCGAGGGCTCTCTCCTGATCGCTGCTCCCCTCGCCGCCGGGGAGCGCCTCCTCGTCGAGAGAGGAGAGCGGCAGCGAAGATTCCAGGACCAGGGCGACCTCTTCCGGGGAGATCCCCAGGGCCCGGGCGAGCTCCCCCACAGCAGGCTCGCGCTGCAGGGACTGGGTCAACTGCTCCCGGCATGAGGCCAGCCGGCGGGACTGCTCCACAAGAGAGCGGCTCATCCGGAAAACCGTCATCGTCCCGCGGCGGTAGAGGCGCATCTCCCCCTCAACCCAGGAGGCGGCAAAGGTGGCGAACTTGACCCCGCGCTCCGGGTCGAAACGCTGCGCCGCCTTGAGCAGGCCGAGCATCCCCACCTGGATATAATCGTCCTCTTCCCCGTCCCGGAAGACCATCCGCCGGGCGTAGGCCTGCACCAGCGGCTGCAGCTGCAGCATCACTCTTTCGCCGGCCTGTTCGTCGCCCTCCTGGAAGCGGCGCAGCAGCTCCCTCAGCTCCTGTTCAGTCATCT
>JAAZIG010000384.1 GCA_012510325.1 Bacillota bacterium | reverse complement strand
GCCGACTACTCCCAGATCGAGCTGCGGGTTTTAGCCCATCTTTCGCAGGATCCGATCCTGCTGGACGCTTTTCGCCGGGATGAAGATATCCACCGGCGCACCGCAGCCGAAGTGTTCCAGGTGGCTCCGGAAGAGGTCACTGCATTGATGCGCGAGAAAGCCAAAGCGGTCAATTTTGGGATTATCTATGGAATCAGCGATTACGGACTGGCCCAGGGGCTCGGCGTCTCCCGTCAGGAGGCGCAGAGCTATATTGAGAGCTACTTTCAGCGCTACGAAGGGGTTCAGGAATATATGGAGCGGGTCATTGGCCAAGCCCGCGAAAACGGCTACGTGACCACTTTGCTGGGGAGGCGCCGCTATCTCCCCGAGATTCGCGCCTCCCATTTCGGCCGGCGCAGCTTCGCCGAGCGCACCGCCCGCAACACTCCGGTCCAGGGCTCGGCCGCTGACATCATCAAGCTGGCCATGCTCCGGGTGGAGCAGACTATCCGCAGCGGAGGCTTTAATGCCGCGCTGCTCCTGCAGATCCATGATGAGCTGCTCTTTGAAGTCGACGCCGCCGAACTGACTTTCTTCGCCCCCGTAATCCGGCGGGATATGGAGCGGGCCTTTGCGCTGGAGATACCGCTGAAAGTTGATCTCAAAGATGGTGAGAACTGGGCTGAACTGAAGCCGTTTGCGCCGTAATAGAATATGCTCCGCAGGCAGAAAATATAGATTCCTGGAGGTTGAACCATGCCTGAATTGCCCGAGGTGGAAGTGATCAGACGGGAGCTGGCTCCGCTCATTTGCGGCAAAAGCTTTGCCGAACCGGTGCTTTTCTACGAGCGGGCGATCCGCTATCCCCGGCCGAAAGAGTTCAGCCGCCGCCTTCCGGGGCGGTGCATCGTTGAGCTAGGGCGAAAGGGGAAATACCTTTTCTTCGAGCTCGATCGGGGTCTCCTTCTGGGACATCTGCGGATGACCGGCAAGCTGCTCTACTGCGCCCCCGGCGCTGCTCTCGACAATCCCACAGCGCCGGAAAAGGATCTCCGGGTGAAGCTGCCCTTTGCCGAAGGAGGGGCGCTCTACTTTTACGACATGCGTAAATTTGGCGGGTTCTGGCTCCTAGAAGATCTGGAGGAATGCCGCGCGGCCGGACTATCCCTCCCGGGCCCCGATATCTGGGAGGAGCTCGATGAAAGCACCTTTGTGGCCATGCTTCAGGGCAGGCCGCGCGCCCGGATCAAACCGCTGCTTCTGGATCAGCATTTTGCCGCCGGCATGGGCAACATTTATACCGATGAAAGCCTTTTTCGCAGCGGAATTCACCCCTGCCGCCGCGTTCAGACATTGACTGAGGAAGAGAGTGCGCTGCTCTACCGGACGATCCGCGATGTTTTGGCAGCGGGGATCGCCTGCGGCGGAACCACCACCCGGGACTACCGCGACGCCCGCGGCGCTGAAGGCTCTTTTCAGAACTTCCTCACCGTATACGGCCGCAAGGGCGAGCCCTGTACCCACTGCAGCCGTCCCATCGAGCGCATCGTGGTCGCAGGCCGGGGCACCCATTTCTGTCCCCACTGCCAAAAATAAGCGCCTTAGGCGCAACTTATCCCTCTACCCAGATGATATCTTGCTTTTTGTACCCCTGAAACTGGCTATGGCTCTCCTTTACCTTCATGGGAAGGGCCATGACATGCCCTCGAGAGGACGTCAAAAATGGGCCAGGAGATCCGTCCCCATGGCTCATTCAGCCTGCCGTTTCCGAGGTGCATTCTGTACGCCGCCTTCGCGGTCATTCTGAGCGCAGCGAAGAATCTGCGGTATAGCGCTGCGCTTAAGTATTGTCCTGTGCGTTACTGAAGCCACTAGGGGTGCATAACCCGAAGTATTTTCCTGGTGCAGCAGGATTCTTGGAGATCCTTCGCTTCGCTCAGGACGACGAAAAGTGCCTGGATTTCGGGGGTAGACTCCGAAAATGGGCCGGGAGATCCATCCCCGTGGTGCATTCTGTACGCCGCCTTCGCGGTCATTCTGAGCGCAGCGAAGAATCTGCGGTATAGCGCTACGCCTAAGTATTGTCCTGTGCGTTACTGAAGCCACTAGGGGTGCATAACCCGAAGTATTTTCCTGGTGCAGCAGGATTCTTGGAGATCCTTCGCTTCGCTCAGGACGACGAAAAGTGCCTGGATTTCGGGGGTAGACTC
>JAAZIG010000383.1 GCA_012510325.1 Bacillota bacterium | reverse complement strand
CCTGGAACAACCTCATTATGGGGTTGATTATTGCCGGCTATAACCTCTACTATCTATTCTCACAGAAGCAAGTCGATGTTCAGTCCTAAATGAGCCGGTTGGCTGCTTTTCCCACGGCCTCTGTCCTGCTGAAGAGGCCTTTTTCCTGTTCCGGGGGGGCTCCTCCCGGCGCTGCAGTGGGGGACAAGTGAGGGGCAAAGTTCCCTTTTCCATCGCGGGAGGGGATCGGGGAGGGGGCCTGGCCAAGGATGCTCCAGACGAGCTGAGCTTAAAATGCACCTCCGGTTCCGTCCCCGCGGTGCATTTTGTCTCTCTGGCGATGATCACCCGGTAAAGGAATTGCATTTGCCGTGAAGAAGTAAAACTTACCGGAGCGCCGGTGCGTGCAGTGAGCGAGCGCCGCGCTCAGAGCAAACTGTTACGGAGGTCGGGCCATGCTCAGGGTGGCTGTATTTTCCCTTGCCGGGATCAGGACGGCACAGCCGGAGGACTATGCTGCAGATCTGGCAGCGCTCATCGAGACGCTGCAGCCGGATCTGGCGGTGTTGCCGGCCCACAGCTCTTTTCTGCTCTGCGATTCTGCGGGAAGGCTGGAGGGGGCGGCGGATTTTGCCGGGCGCTTCCGGCTCTTTGCCCGGCAGGCTGCAGAGTGGAACAATCTCTTTTTCAGCCGGCACCGCGCTGCGGCGCAACAACATAAAATTTACCTGGCCGCGGGAACAACCGTGGAGAAGGAAGGGGAGCGGCTCTACCAGACCGCCTACTGCTTCGGTCCCGATGGCGAGATCTGCGCCCGGCAGCGGCAGACTCATCTCAGCCGCGAGGAGCGCAGCCTCGGCCTCAGCAGGGGTGAAGCGCTCTCCCTTTTCGAGATCGGCGGGCTGCAGGCGGGTCTTGTCGTGGGCACCGATGCCCGCCACCCCGAAGTGGGCCGGATCCTGGCCCTTAAAGGGGCTGATCTGGTCATCCACAGCGGCGCGCTCACCAGAGGTCCGGAAAATCTGACCCAGCCGGCGGGGATCTGGGCGCAGGTGCAGCAGAACCAGTTCTGGGCCGCCGAGGCGCAGCTCGCAGGACGGATCGGCGAGCGCTCTTTTGGCTCCCGCTGCGCCGTGCTCGGCCCCTGCGAGATTACCCCGGGGTTAACCGGTTACCTCACTCCCGAGGAGAGTGGAAGCCCCTATGTTCTGGCAGAGCTGCCTGAAGGCGAACGGCAGAAGATCAAGGAAAGCTACCCCCTGCTGAAGCTGCTCAGACCGCAGGCTTACCGGGGGCGGCTGCCCGAGCTCTACCGGTAGGCCGCCCCCGGGCAGCCAGACGGTGCAAGGAGGTCAGGAGATGGCTCTTGACGGCTGGAAGGAGAAAGTTTTTCGGCAGTACCTGCGCTGGCTCTGCCGGCCGGCGCGCCTTCGGAGAAGACTGGCCCCGCTCATCGCCCAGGCCCGTGCCGCCCCGCCGCCCGACGGCAGCCGCCTTAAGGCCGCTGCTCTGCAGGTCGAGATCAGGCTGTTTAAAGATCCCCTGGACTACGCGGCGGAGGCGCACCGCCGGGTGGCGGAGGCTGCCGCCGCCGGGGCGCAGCTCGTCGCCTTCCCTGAAGACAACAACCTCCCCCTTCTGGGGATGCTGCCGGGGTTGGAAGAGGCGGGAGCCTCCCTTTCCGCCGGGGAGCCCGCCACCGCTTCCCCGGAGCTCACCGTTGGCGATGTGATCCGCTACGCCGGCCCGGTCATGCTTCCCTTTCTCGAGCTTCTTTACGCCTCCCTTGCCGCCGCCTACGGCCTCTACCTGCTGGCCGGCAGTTTCCTGATGCCCGACGGGGCGAAGGTGGTCAACCGCTCATTTCTCTACGGCCCCGACGGCGGGCTCATCGGGACGCAGGACAAGGTGCACCTGATGCCTCTCGAGGAAGAGTGGGGGCTCTCGGCGGGATCCGAATTCCATCTTTTTGAGACAGCAGCGGGGAAGATCGCCGCTCCCGTATGCATGGATGCGACGTACTACGAAACCTTTCGCCTCCTCGAGCTGCAGGGGGCGGAGATCGTGCTCCTGCCCATAGCCAACCCCGAACCCTACAACTACTGGCTGGCTCTGCGCGGCATCTGGCCCCGCGTTCAGGAAGCTCCCGTCTACGGGATCAAAAGCGCGCTGGTGGGGGAGCTGCTCGGCTTTGCATTCACCGGTCGGGCCGGTCTTTTTGCCCCGGCGGAGCTGACCCCCGACGGCAGCGGCGTTCTTGCCGAGGTCGAATCCCCCGTTAAAGAAGGGCTCGCCTTCGCCGAGCTCGACCTCGAAGCTCTGCGGGAGCTGCGCCGCGACCATCCCTGGCGCGACAGCAATCCCGCCCTCTACCGGCGCTATTTTCCCCGCCTCTACCGCTCTCTTTAGCCGCCTCTCTTTTCAAGCAGGGAGACGGGCGGATGATCCCAATTTTCCCCCGAAGATGTCCTCCGGTGAACCCGGCCGCTCATTTTGAAATCTGTTTTTTTAGCCGCAGAAAGTGTCTCCCTTCAGGCGGGCTACTGCGGACTGCTGCTGACTGCCCCGATTTTGCCCCCTTCAAGGGGGCTTTTCGATGTTCTGCTTTCGCGCCGTTGATCTTTTCAAGGAGGCGCGTGCAAGGCCTTCGCCGCGGCTTAACTTGATCCCGGGGCTGAATAATTGGACGCTTGATCCAATAGAGAAATTTCGAAATACTTGAAGGATTCTGCCATACAATGTTGAACATATTACGTAGAACCTGGAACCCACAATTCAAGGAGAGTGAGTATGATCGAGAAGTACAATTTAGAAACCATTGTCGGTACGTACCAACGTAATGCGGATCTCTACCCCCAAAAAATGTGCATTAAGTCGCGATACGACAAAGAGGGCCGGAGAACCGATGAGATCTACAACTATACCTGGTTAGAGGTCGACACAATCACCTGGGACCTTTCCTGCGCTCTTTACACCCTCGGATTTCGCGAATCTGACCGGCTGGCGGTCTTCGCGCCCAACCGGCCCCGCTACATGTTCTCTGCCGG
>JAAZIG010000382.1 GCA_012510325.1 Bacillota bacterium | reverse complement strand
CGAGAAGGGAGAGCTCCACCTCGAAGAAGGTGATCCCCTGATCCTGAGCGCCGTTCCCGGGAGGAGGGCGGGGGAAAGGATACCGGTCAACTATCCCCGGCTTCATTGCGACCTGGCGGTGGGCCGCTTGATCTATATCGACGACGGTTTGATCACGCTGCAGGTGGAAGCGATTACCGGTGAGGAGATCCGCTGCCGGGTGATTCAGGGAGGACTTCTCCAGAGCAACAAGGGGCTGAACTTGCCGGGAAGCCGGATCGGGCTTCCCTCCCTGGGCGCCGCCGATCGCGCCGATCTGAGAAAGGCGCTGGCCCTGGGCATCCACTTTATCGCCGCCTCTTTTTCCCGCGACCGCGCTGATATCGTGGAGCTGCGCCGCTTTCTGGAGGAAGAGCACAGCGAAGTGAAGATCATCGCCAAGATCGAAAATGACAGCGGTTTGAATAATTTTGAGGAGATCCTGGAGCTGTCCGACGGGATCATGGTCGCCCGGGGCGACCTCGGGGTGGAATTCCCCGCGGAAGAGGTGCCCCTGCTGCAAAAACAGATCATCCGCCAGTGCAACCGCGCCGGCAAACCGGTCATCACCGCCACGCAGATGCTCGAGAGCATGATTCGCTATCCCCGGCCCACCAGAGCCGAGGCCAGCGACGTGGCCAACGCCATCTTTGACGGCTCCGATGCGGTGATGCTCTCGGGGGAGACGGCGGTGGGCCGCTTCCCGGTGGAGACGGTTCAGACGATGTCCCGGATCGCCCGGCGAACGGAGAGGGCGCTTGATTTTGAACAGATTTTGGCGGATTCAGAAAAGTATGTCGAGAAAAATGTCACCGACGCCATCAGCTACGCCACCTGCCATACGGCACAGGAGCTGGGTGCGGCGGTGATCATTACCACAACCGAATCGGGACATACCGCCCGGATGGTCTCCAAGCACCGCCCCCGGGCGCCCATCGTCGCCGTAGCGGCAAGTGCCGGCGTCGCCGCCCAGCTGCAGTTGACCTGGGGGGTCACTCCGCTGCTCTGCCCTCCGGCGGGCTCCACCGACGAGATGTTTCGCACCGCCACCATGGCTTCGCAGAGGGCGGGGCTGGTTCATGATGGCGATCTGGTCGTCTTCACCGCCGGAGTCCCCGTCGGCGTCTCCGGAACCACCAACCTGCTCCGGGTGGAGACGGTGGGCGAAATTATCGTGCAGGGGACCGGTATCGGGAGAAGCGCTGTTTCCGGCAAAGCCGCCGTTATCAGTGAGCCCGCAGATCTTAAGGATGTGCAGAAGGGCGCGATCATCATCGCCCAAGCGGCGGACAGCGATTTCCTGCCGGCGCTGGAGCAGGCTGCGGCGGTGGTCCTGGAAGAGGGGGGACTGACGTCGCACGGGGCGATCCTGGCGCTGCATCTGAACAAACCGGCCATCGTCGGGGCACAGGAAGCCGTCCGGCTGATCCGCTCCGGCGAAAGCATCACTGTAGACAGCGCCAGAGGGCTGGTCTACCGGGGTAAAGCAGGCGTGTGCTGATTGTATTGTCGGGTGGTGAAACCTCTCCCGGCGCCGCCCCGGGCGGCTCCGGACGATATCCCGGGACGGAGGGGCGGTCATGCTGATCACTGAAACAAAACTGAGAGTGCGCTACAAGGAAACCGACGCCATGGGGATCGCTTACTATGCCAACTATCTGGTCTGGTTTGAAGTCGGGCGGACCGAATGGATGCGCGCCCTGGGCCCCTCCTACGGCGAGCTCGAAAGAAGCGGGATCTTTCTTCCGGTGATCCGGGTCACCTGTGAGTACAAACTGCCGGTCCGCTACGATGATGAGCTCACCGTCATTACCCGGATCGAAAATCTGGGAGTTGTCCGGCTCACCTTCAACTACGAGATCCGCCACGGCGGACAGCTGGTGGCCCGCGGCAGCACCGAGCATGCTTTTGTCAACGCCAAGGGAAAACCGGCGGCGCTGCGCAAGATGAACCCGTTTCTCTGGCGAAAGCTAACTCAGGCCCTCGAGGGCGACCCGGCAGAATAGCCGGCGGCTCTTCAATGGCTCTCCTCAAGATGGTGAATCAACAGCCCGGCAGGCAGCTTCGGGTGAAAACAGGTCGATTTTTGAGGCATATTCTCTCCTTGCAAAGCCCGCGCCGTCACCGCCTCCATGGGGGTGGGCTGGAGCAGAAAAGCGGCCTGCGCCTTCCCCGATTGAACCGCCCGGCGGGCCTCCGCTGCGCCGGTAACAAAATCGAGGTGCTTTTCCAGGGCGCTACTGTCAAAGAGAGGATCCAGAAGCAGGCGCTTCAGCAGCGAAACATCGAGCTCCCCGGAGCTCTCTTTTTCTTTTGCCCGCAGCATAAAATCGCCCCGGGGAAGGATCAGCGAGATCTCCGCCGCCCCCGAACCGCCGTTCCGGAAGGCTGAACCGCCCTCCGGCCCCCCCGCCGTTACCGCAAAATGTCTCGCCGCATTCTTCTGCAGAAGCGCAAGCTGCTCTTCGGTCAGACCCTTGAGCAGGCGGTGGAAGGGCAGGATCAGCAGGCCGGGATCCTGAAGCGACACCAGAACGGCGAGAACGTAGCCGCTGCCGGGGCTGCCGTTGGCAGAAGCCTCCCTGGAGTAGCGCAAAGCCGTATCATAGCGGTGGTGCCCGTCGGCGATAAAGATCTGCCGCGGCGCCATCAGCCGCTGCAGCGCCTCAAGGGGGGCCTGCCCGTCGACGGCCCAGACGGTATGGCGCTCGCCGTAGTGATCGGTGAAATCGTAAAGGGGTTTGTTCTCCTCGAGAGGAGTACAGATATGGGCAAACTTCTCTTCCCGGTCGGCGAAAAGGCCGAAGATGGGGCTGAAATTGGCCCGGCAGTGGCGCATCAGCTCGAGGCGGTCCGCTTTGGGGGTGGCGAGGGTGTCCTCATGGGGCAGGATCACCTTCTTCGAGTAAGGCTCCAGCT
>JAAZIG010000381.1 GCA_012510325.1 Bacillota bacterium | reverse complement strand
TTCACTGATGCCCGGCACTGCAGCCAACCCGGCGTTTATGAATGTTGACGTCGATGTCGATACCGGCAAGGTTAAGGGGCTCTTCTAAGAGGGCTCTTTGCCGGGTTCGCCCGGCGTAAGTAAACAGAGTTCGACGGGGTGTGCCGAATGCAGGCACACCCCGTTTAATGTTGGTTGGAAATGAGCCACGGGGACGGATCTCGTGGCTCATTTTGCATCGGGCAGTGCAGTTGGGTTTTGCTCGGCTTACCCGGAGTACCAGAAGGCCCGGTACAGCCTGACACCCGCCGCCGGGGGGCGTTCCACGAGAATCTGGAGCACGCTCTTTCCGGTGCCGGGAACCTTTATGTGGGGGGCGATCACGGAGAGGGGCTGGAGCACGAAATCGCGTTCGGCCAGCCGCGGATGGGGCAGCTCCAACACCGGGGTGCGCATGAGCACTTCGTCGTAAAGGAGCAGATCGAGATCGATCGTCCGCGGACCCCAGCGCTCCAGCCGTCTCCGCCCCAGCGCGGCTTCGACGGCCTGCAGCCGCCGCAGCAGCGCTGTCGGGGGCAGTGCGGTATCGACAGAGGCGCAGGCATTTAAAAAATGATCCTGGGGGGGGCCGCCCACAGGGGCGGTCTCGTACAGGGGCGAGACGGAGATCAGTGAAACCGGTTCGCGCTCCAGCGCCAGAAGCGCCCCGGTGAGATAGGCGCTCCGGTCCCCCAAATTTGAGCCCAGGCCGATGCAGGCTGTGGCCATTCCTAGCGCTCCCCGGTCCTGCTGAGCTCCACCGCGACGCCGCCCCTGACTGCGGGCATGGGCGGATGCGGTTTGCAGACAATCACCTTGACCGAGCCGACTCCCTCCAGCTGTAGGATCGCCGAGGCGATCTCGGAGGCCAGCGTCTCCAGAAGGCGCCGCGGTGGGCCCTCCATGATCCGGAGAACGACGGCCACCGCTTCGCGGTAGTCCATCGTTTCGGTAAGAAGGTCCTTTTCCGGTGCAGGACGGTTGAGGGCCAGCTCCAGGCTGACCCGGAATTCCTGTCCCAAGGACTGCTCTTCGGGGAGGACGCCGTGGTAGCCGTAGCAAACAATCTCACTGAGCTTGATCAGTACAGCCATTTCCCGGTCACCACCTTTCTTCCGGGCGGCGCACCATCGCGTCGGTCATGAGGACGGCCCGGCGCATCTCGATGACGTCGTGAACCCGGACGATCTCCGCTCCGGCGACAATTCCGTAGGCCACGGTGGCTGCGGTTCCTTCGATCCTCTCCAGGGGGGGGAGATCGAGGGTCTTCCCGATCATCGACTTGCGGGAGGTCCCCAACAGGAGGGGGTAGCCGAGGCCGCGAAAATCTGCCAGCCGGTGCATCACCGCCAGGTTCTGCTCAAGATCCTTGCCGAAGCCGATTCCGGGGTCAATGATGATGTTATCGTCGGCGATCCCCGCCGCTTTGGCCAGCCCGATCGATTCCTGAAGCTCCCCGATGACCTCGGGGACAAGGTCGCGGTAGACGGTGGAGCTGCGGTTGTGCATCAGGCAGATGGGGACGCCGTAGGAGGCGACGACTCCGGCAAGCTGCGGGTCCGCCTTCAGGCCCCAGATATCGTTGACCATCTCCACCCCGGCCTCCAGCGCCGCCCTGGCTGTCGCCGCTTTGTGGGTGTCGATGGAGAGGGGGGCGGAGAAATGTGGGCTGCTTTTCAGCGCTTCGATGACCGGCAGCACCCGGGCGATCTCCTCGGCTTCGCCGATACCGCGGTAGCCCGGGCGGGTTGATTCCCCGCCGATATCGATGATGTCGGCGCCCTCCTCGACCATCCGGCAGGCCCGCTCGACAGCCGCTGAAAGGCGGTTATATTTCCCGCCGTCGGTAAAAGAGTCGGGGGTGACATTGAGGATGCCCATGATCAGCGTCCTTCGGCCCAGGGGCAGGCGATAGCGGCCCAGCCGCAGGGCGCCGCCGGCCCTGCGGCTGGCTCGCCGCAGCAGGCCGAGGATCGATTCTCCGCCGGAGGCGGTTTCCCTGCCCGAGCGCTTCATCTTTTCCGCCAGTCTTTTCAAGGATTTCTCTGTTCCCTGAAGCAGCAGCACCATCTCGTGGCCCTCTTCTGTTCCGTTGGCGCGGAGCGAGCCCGAGTTTATCCCCAGGGCGGCGCTCTTCTCGCAGATGAACGATGCCGCCGCCGGGGAGACGGCGCTGAGCCTGATGCTGTGGCTGCGCAGCTCCGCAGTAGAACTGAACCCCTCCCAGCGGTCCAGCTCTGCTTCAGCGTTAAATATGTGATAGAGCGAGGCTTTCATCGCAGCTCTCCTTTTTAAAATATTCTAGTACTGCAGCTCCCTCCAGTGGGGCCGCTGCTCCAGTCGGCGGCACTCTTTGCGAGTGTCGCAGGCGAAACAGAGGCGGGAGAGCTCGTCGGCTCTGTACAGAGCTTCACTCAGCGGGGAGCGGTGTTCGCCGGGGACACTGCGGCGGTGCTGGGCGATGGCTTTCACGATGAGCTCCCTTTCGGGGGGGGTGAATCCGGCTCTTTCCAGAATGGGCCCGGCGAGGGCGGCACTGTGAGCGGCATGATCCCCTTCGCCCCGGTATTCCTTCCACCGACCGATATCGTGGAGCAGTCCGGCGCTGTAGGCGATCTCCCTGGAAAGATGGCGGCATTCCTTTTCCAACAGGAGCAGGTAGGTGAGCCGGGCGACGGTGAGCAGATGCTCCAGATCGTGGCGGCAGAAGCTGCGCTGCTCCTCGGCAGTTTTGTTCCTGTGCAGGTACAGGCGGTAGTCGTCATCGGCAAGGATTCGATTGACCCGCTTCATCTGCTCTTTACCGGCAACTAACTTTTCCCCTTTCCGATGAGGGTGAAGACCTCTCCCCTGGAGCTGGCGTTGGTCTGAAATATTCCCCGCACCGCCGAGGTTACCGTGATCGCCCCTGGCTTTTTGATGCCGCGGATGCTCATGCAGAGGTGCTCCGCTTCGACGACGACGACGACGCCCTTTGGGTTCAGTTCCCCCATGATCGTGTCGGCGACATTGCTCGTCAGCCGCTCCTGCAGCTGCGGGCGCCGGGCGATGATGTCGGTTACGCGGATCAGCTTGCTCAATCCGACAACCCGCCCTCCCCTGGAGATGTAGGCGACATGGGCCTTGCCGTAGAAGGGCAGGAGGTGGTGTTCGCACATGGAGAAGAAGGGGATGTCGCGGACGAGGATCATCTCGTCTTGGTTTTCGGCATTAAAACAGGTCCGCAGATGTTCCTTGGGATCCTGCTTCAGGCCGGCGAATACCTCGGTATACATTTTGGCGACGCGCTGTGGAGTATCCCGCAGCCCTTCGCGGGAGAGATCTTCGCCGATGGCTTCCAGAATCATCTCTGTGGCGCGTACAATTTTATCTTGATCGATCATGGCAGGTAACCTCGCTTTCAAAATATGATCAGTGCAAAATAGGATAGCAGAAGCCCGTGCAGCAGCGTACAGCTGAGAATATTCTCTGTGCGCAGATAAAGATAACCCAGCACAACGGTGCTGCCGGGAGCCAGGATCAGCAGTTCAGCGAAAGTGTGAGGATAGAAGAGCAGCAGCGGTGAGCTCAGTGCGATAACGATAACCCTGAACAGACCGGCGGAAGCAGCGCTGCAGAAAAAACCGTGCCTGAGGGAACTGCGGCCGATACCGGAGTTCCGCAGCCAAACGATACTTCTGGAGGCAGGGAACAGGAGCGGGGCGACAGCGCCCCCCTCCGGGCAGGACAGCTCGAGCTGTCCTATTTTGAAAGTGCCCAGCGCAGCGGCGGCTGTCAGGGGAGCGTTAAGGGAAACCAGATAATTGGGACCGCCATTCCTTGTAACAGGCACAGACACCATCCTAACCTCCGGATCCAGCGATATTGTCAAGTACAATTCGACGATAACTGAGCTTTTCCTGCCACAAGATCAGCTGGTCGCCCGGCCAATTATTACCCGCGCCGGCGACAAGGATTGTCCTTTTCAAAACCGCTTTCATCTGTTATATTGTAGATAATTCAATTGTGGAGATAAAAAATGCTTTTAACCGTTGATGTAGGCAACACCAATATCATGGTCGGAGTATTTGATGAACAAAAGGTTGTCGTCTGCTGGCGCCTGGCTACCGACTGGAACAGCACTGAGGATGAGCTAGGCATCACCATCAAGAGCCTGTTGCACAACAGCGGGCTTTCAGCGGAGCATATTTCCGCCGTGGCCATCTCTTCGGTGGTGCCCCCGCTGATGTATTCCCTCGAGCGGATGGCTCAAAAGTACTTCGCCGTGAAGCC
>JAAZIG010000380.1 GCA_012510325.1 Bacillota bacterium | reverse complement strand
TAAGACATCTACCTCCCTACCTTCCTCATCGGGCGCCTTGATGGTATAACCAGCGGCGGTATAAGCTTTTAGCCGCTTATCGTACATTTTTTCCAGCACATTTTCATGAATGTCCACATAGTCTATCACCCTGACCTCTTGTTTCTGGCCATATAATCGGTGCAAGCGCCCGATGTACTGCTGAACAGTACCATGCCAGGCCACCGGGGAAGCCAAAAAAAGGGTGTCCAGAGGCGCATAATCGAAGCCTTCGCCGATATATTTCCCGGTAGCGACTATAACTGGAGGGCGCTCACCGGTACACTTTTCAAGGCGATTGCGAACCTCTGCTCGCTGCCTGTCCTTAAGTTGCCCAGTTAACACCAAACCTTCTACACCCTTTTCATTTAGCATCTCTGCCAGCTTTTTCACATGGGCAGTTCTGTGCGCAAGAATTATTGAATTGCGCCCTTCCGCCGCCGCCTTAAGTACGTCTTGTACGATCATATGGTTCCTGGCTTCACTTTCCGTAATAGCGGTATAGATCTTCTGAATATGCCACCTTTCACCGCCTATTTTCGGCGGCATTTTAAATGATGTGAACCGTGGCAGAACCATATGCTCAAAAGGGCGTTCTTTTGACTGCGAGAGAGCATCAACCTTGTACCGAATTGGGCCGCAATGCATGAATATAATCGGATGATGACCGTCTTGCCGTTTTGGAGTCGCAGTTAAGCCGTACACATATTTTGCGTGGGCAGCCTTGATCACTTTCTCAAAGCTGAAGGCAGATATATGATGGCACTCATCTACAATCACCATACCGTAATCCCGCAGGCAGGGATCAACAACCCCCTCTTGGCCTCTGGTATAAAGAGACTGTATCAGGGCAATATCGACCAGGCCGCTGCGCCTGTCTTTCCCACCGCTAAACTCGCCAATAAGCCTGCGCTCTCTGGGGCGCCCTCTTCGCGGTTGGGCCTCTTCAGGTAATGTCTCTTCAATATTTAGAAATTGGCTTAACCTTTCTTTCCACTGCTCAAGCAAATGTTTCAGGTGAACCAGGATCAGGGTATTAACCTTTCTCTTTCCTATAAGCCATGCGCCCAGGACTGTCTTGCCGAAGCCTGGCGGCGCTGCAAGAACACCATGATCGTAATTCAGCAGCGTCTTGCCTGCTTCCTTTTGCAGATCGGTCAGCTCACCGGTAAAGGCAACCCTGATCGGAATGCCTGGATTAGTTTCATCCTCCAGCATCGCCTTGACACCGTGTCCATCAAAAAAATGTAAAAGTTCATCATCGCATCCCCGGGGGATGGCAATATGATCTTCAAATTCCTCCTCAAGGTGAATGACGCGAGGGTAATCGTAAGTTGGCAAGCGCATGGCCTGGCGCCTGTAAAACTCAGGATTTTTGAAGGCAGCCATCCTGATGATCCGGTTAAGCGCCTTGGACGAAAGTCCCCTTTTGGGGATGTAAAGCATGTTTGCCCTGGAAATGGTAACTGCGGGCGGCAACCCGGCAAGATCAATTTGAGCCGTTCCATCACGTCCCAGCCATGGTTTCCGATAATTTTTGGAGCCTTCTTGCATTAAGGGGCCGAGCTCATTATAAACGGCCATTTTTTTAACGTATTCCTCAACCTGTTCAGCCGTCAGCTTTTTAATTCCACCCAAATAAGCCCACTGATCTGGATACTGTTCCAATTTTTCATCTACGAATACGCAGTTGCCCGCCTCCCGGGCTTCTTTCTGAAAGGGCAACGCGATTAAGTTACCCAGCCCACCTTCGGGCAGGGTATCCTGACTGGGGAAAAGCTTGTCATAGGAGTCCAGGCCTAACCGGTATTCTTTGATCATGGTGCAAGTCAGCAAAGCACTCCCGAACTTACGGGCCAGAGATGCTGAAATAGCTGTTTCAAAGAAAAACCAAACATGCGCCCCGTTGCCGGAGCGGGAACGCTCAACTGCGCAGATAACGCCCCAGTCTCTGCAGGCTTCTCGAAATGAAATAATATTTTTCTGCCAGTTGCCTTCATCAAAGTCAATGGCTAAAAAATAGCAGGTTTCATCCTTCAGTAGAGGATACACGCCCCCTGCAACTTGACCCATCAGGTGAGCTTTAACAAACCCTACGTCATAGGGCATAAATTTTTGATTGGGACAGGTGGTGCACTTTACTTTGGGTTTCTGACAAAGGGGCCTACGCCACTCGTGCGCACATGCCGGTGAATAGCCGGCAGTCCCCTTTTTATGGTTTACCCAGCGCCTGGCATAAACATCCCGGCGCCCCCTAAAGAGAGACATAAATAGCTCTATTTTCTGAGTAGAAGGGCTGTTCTGATCGATCATTACAGAACAGGTTTGAACAGCATCTTGCTGAGCAGACACTATATTATCAGCAGTTGAAGCACTATCTTTTTCAAGCCGCGCCCGGAGAAAAATGTTTTCCTCGCGCAGCCGTACATTTTCTTTTTTTAGCCTTTTGTACTCAGAGAGCAAAGCATCGTGGTCCATGTACTACCTCTACCTTAAGTGCTTTGGGGGTTCATTAGTAACTAATTGATCAGAAGATAACGAGAGATTTGATCAATAAATGATTTGAAACTGCCCGACTCTTTGACAGATATTTCATAACCCGTTGATCGGAAACCTGCTGGTACCCATGGACAACCCTGTTTCTAAAACCAATCATAGCCGAGTATGTCTCAAAGTCGCTGGAAGGGAGAACTCCCTTTGACACTAAGAACTGCAATGCATCACGGGCATCAACCGGCGCATGGTTGAAATGTTTTGCAGATTGATACGCAATATCGATCAGTGCCTCTACGGAGGTCTGAAGTGAATACTTGAGGCCTTTTACCAGCCATTGGTCTCCCAGTACTTTTCCCTCTGTTTTATTTTCTGTTAAAATTTGAATGTCAGTTAGTTGCCTGCGGATATAAGCAATTTTATCAAGAATTCTCTCCCGATCAATTGTCATATGGAGTCCCCCAAAGCAATTGTCTCAAGGGCCTGCCGGTGGCGGGCATATTCACATCTGTGTATATTGCTGACGGTCTCTGTAAAACCTGTTATAGCATCCATA
Source organism: Bacillota bacterium (assembly GCA_012510325.1). Taxonomy (GTDB): domain Bacteria; phylum Bacillota; class Dethiobacteria; order DTU022; family DTU022; genus JAAZPQ01. The sequence continues at coordinate 969 of JAAZIG010000380.1, read as the reverse complement.
TCCCGCGCAAAGATCAGTTTTCCGGACCGGATCGCTTTGTGGGAAAAGAAAACATCTCGCAGGGTCAAGAACACCAGGTCGAATTGGTGGGTCCCCAGCGGGGAAAGGCCTCTATGGATCCGGGCCTCAATCAGATCAAGCTCTTTCTCCGAGATATCGGATCCAGGCATCATGACCAGTCCAATGTCAATATCGCTGTCAGGGCGACACCGTTTCAGAGCAGACCCAAAAAGATAGGCCCCTGCTATCATCTCATGGCCTTCAAGAACAGACACGATCTTGTTTCGGATTTGTGATTCTTCAACCTTCACCAGGCCGCCCAACTGGATGGCCCCCCAACCCTTTAATGTTAAGCAAATTATATCATGACTGTTTTTTGCTTACAATCATAACAATAGTAATGGGTTACAGATCAGCAACCCCAGCGGTGGATCACTTATATTCCAGCGTTTTTCATGTAATGGACCACTATTTCTCTGGCGTTGGTGGATCAAATTTTCCTGGCGAGCGGATTACTCTTATTGCTATTTTAAGCCACTGCCTGCGCATATTATACAAAATATCACAGGACAGCGCTCAGCCAAGCAAAATGCTCCCTTTCAGCAGATCGTGGTAATTGCCGGTCTCTTCTTTTAAAGCAGTAAAAATATCGGAGATATTTTTATTTTATCGCTGAAAAACTGTTAATAAGATTTTATTCTTTCTAGAGCATTCTTTTCGCTAGTATCAACTACGAAGAATGGGACAGGAAGGCACGTACCTCTCCTGCTGTCCCCCAAGTTCAGGTCCAACGCTATAGCCAAAGAAATAAATTTTTCAGCTGGAGTCCCCCAAAAGCAATTGTCTCAAGAGGGTGTCTCAAGAACCTTTCTTTAAACCATACTTTCAGGCAGGCATTCCGTAAATGATCTTTGACAAAGCAGGGTAGAGCCTTGCAGGACGGCAATTTAATGTGATTGGCTAACGGAC
>JAAZIG010000379.1 GCA_012510325.1 Bacillota bacterium | reverse complement strand
TTTCAGACAACTGTTTTCCTCTCCCTCCAGTTTGGATCTTTTAAAAAAGTATATCACACGATTTGCTCAAATCAAAATTTTGCCTATTCGGGAGGAGCGCTGTTCCCCGCAGCCGGCCGCTCCGCACCGGCGGGAGCCGGCACTGCTCCGGAGCGCCCGGCTGTCCGCGCCCTCTCCTTCAGCCTTCAGGGAGCGGCCAGTTCCGGGCGGCCAGCTTTTCGATGAGGGCTACAGCATGGGCGACATCACCGGCATCGACCATCTCCGAAGGGGCGTGAACATAACGACAAGGGATCGAAACCGCTCCGGAGGGAACGCCGCCCCGGGAAAGGTGAATCGCCCCGGCATCGGTCCCGCCGTACTCGAGCACCTCCAGCTGGTAGGGGATCGCCTCTTTCTCGGCGGTCTCGATCATCAGCTCGCGCACCCGGGGGTGGCAGATGATGGAGCGGTCCTTGATCTTGATCGCCGGACCTTGGCCCAAACTGACCGCCATCAGCGGCGCCTCCGGGGTATCGCCCACCGAGGTGACGTCAACGGCAAAACCGTAGTCGGGCTCAAGTCGATAAGCGGCGGTGGCGGCACCGCGCAGGCCGACCTCTTCCTGAACTGAAAAAAGAAAACAGACCCCCTGGGGCAGGGATGGGGGCAGCCTGCGGGCGGCTTCCACGAGAACAGCGCAGCCGATGCGATCGTCCATCGCCTTCGCCAGATAGCGCCCACCCAGATTGACAAAGGGCTGATGCAGGCAGGCCATGTCGCCGATGCGGACGCGCTCTGCAGCGCCCTCGCCGTCGGCGGCGCCGATATCCAGGTAGAGCTTGCTCCAGTCGAGCTCTTTTAAATCTTTGATCTTTTCGTGATAGACAGTTCCGATCAGGCCCTCTTTAAATCTCAACCGCTGGCCCAAGAGCAGATGCGGCCTGACCCCGCCGACAGGGGCGATCCGCAAAAAACCGCGCTCATCGATATGGGTCACGATCACTCCGATCTCGTCCATATGTGCTGAAAAGAGCAGCAGGGGGGCCGGCCCTTCCCGCAGGGCAAAGAGATTGCCCAGACTATCGGTAAAGGTGCGGTCGACGCTCCCGGCAATTCTCTTCTCGATCAGTTCTCTTACGGCCGTCTCCTCTCCGGAGGGGCCGTCGGTTTCAACCAGCTCTTTAATTAGCGCTTCCATCTTTATTCAGGTCACCTCATCTTCTTTTTTAGGCGATCGCTTCCAGCCAGGCCCGGACCAAAGCGGCCGTATGCTGCAGATCGCTTTCTTTGAGGACACCGCAGGGCGAGTGAATATAGCGGCAGGGCACCGCCACCACCCCCGCTTTAACCCCTTCCCTGCTGAGGGCGATGGCTCCGGCGTCGGTACCCCCGGCGGTGGTGCGCCGCAGCTGAAAGGGAATGCCGGCTCCTTCGGCGGCGGTGAGCAGCCCCTGCAAAATGGCCCGGTCGGCGATGAGGCTCCGATCCATGAAGCTCACCGCCGGACCTTTCCCGAGCGCCGTGGCGCTGCGCTCTGCGGCGGTGTCGGGAGTATCGGCGGCAGCGGTGGCCTCCACGGCCAGGGCAAGCTGCGGCCGGAGCGAATAGGCGGCGACCCGCGCCCCCCTAAGGCCGACCTCCTCCTGAACAGTGAAAGCGGCATCAAAAGTGAGGCCGTTTTTTTCCCGGAGCAGCTCCAAAAGCACGGCGCAGCCGGCGCGGTCATCAAAAGCCTTTCCCCGGAAACAGCCGTCGCCGAAGGCGGTACACTTGGTGTCGAAGGAGCCGTAATCACCGATGGCGAGATATTTCTCCGCCTCTTCACGGTTGGTGGCCCCCATATCGAGATAAAGCTGATCTATTTCCAAGGGTTTCCTCCGCTCCTCCGCCTTCTGCAGATGGATCGCCTTGGCCCCGATCACCCCGGGGATTTTGTCCGGCCCCAGGAGCACCCTTTTCGAGAGGAGCACCCGGCTGTCGATACCGCCGACAGTTTTAAATTTAAGATGGCCGCTTTTTTCAATGGCCACGACCATCAAGCCGACCTCGTCCATATGCGCGGCGAGCATCACCCGGCGGGCCGGCGGCGCGCCCCCTTCCTTGCGGACCAGCAGGTTGCCCATGGTGTCGGTCCGCCATTCCAGGTGCAGCCCCTGCAGTTCTTCGACGATGGCCTCGCGAACGGCTCCCTCATCGCCGGAAACGCCGGGCAGGTTGGATAGTTTTTCTAGTAACATGCCAGCCCCTCCACAAACGGGCGCTCGATACTGCCGGCAAAAGAGGCCAGCAACCGCCCGGTATTGGTCAGATCATCCAAATTCAGCAGCTCCACCGTCGTATGCATATAGCGCAGGGGAACCGACAGGAGAGCGCAGGGGATTCCCTCCCGCGAAACCTGAATGGCCCAGGCATCGGTCCCGGAGCTGCCCGGATCGGCGTCGCGCTGCACGGTAAAGCGGTGACGCCGGGCCACCTCTTCCAGGCGCCGGGTCAGCTGCGGGTGATAGTTGGGCCCCACCGAGACAACCGGTCCTCCGCCCATTTCGAAAACGTCGGGAGGGGTCAGTCCGGGCGCCTCACCGTGAGTCACATCGATCGCCACCGCCAGATCCGGCACCAGGCCGTACGCCGCCGTGGTGGCGCCGCGCAGCCCGACCTCCTCCTGAACGCTGGCC
>JAAZIG010000378.1 GCA_012510325.1 Bacillota bacterium | reverse complement strand
TGGCGCTGTAAATGAACGGCCTCCCCCCCAGATAGAAAATATTGTTGAATGATCGGCGCACTTGACAAGGTTCTCGCGGGTGCGTATAATCGATCTTGAATCAAAGGCGGTTTTTAGACAGACAGGGATTAAAACGACTCGATGAAGGGGAGTAGTAGGCAGCCGCTACCGGCGCCGGAGAGAGCCGGCGGGCGGTGCAAGCCGGCAGGCCGGTGGTTTGCTGAACTCGCCCCGGAGATGCGGCGGTAAACGTAAATGAGCCGTCGCCGTGCGGCCGCGTTAAGGCCTGAAGAGGGCGGCAATTCATGGGGCTGTAGCGCAGGTGGGAGCGCGCTTCCTTGGCATGGAAGAGGTCGCGGGTTCGACTCCCGCCAGCTCCACCACATTGTTCGCCAATAAGGGTGGTACCGCGGAAAACCCGCCCCTTGCCGGGCGGGTATTTTTCTGCATTTCCACCGGCTATCTAATAAGCGGGGGGTCGGTTACAGAGATGACGAAGGGGTATAATCCTCACACAATTGAACCCAAGTGGCAGCGGAGATGGGCCGAGGAGCGCTTTTATCACGCTCCTGTGGATCCCTCCCGCCGGAAGTACTATGTGCTGGAGATGTTTCCCTACCCCTCGGGAAAACTGCATATGGGCCATATGCGGGTCTACTCCATCGGTGATGTTCTCGCTCGTTTTTTGCGGATGCGCGGCTACAATGTGATGCACCCCATGGGCTGGGATGCCTTTGGGCTGCCCGCGGAGAATGCGGCCATCGATAACCGCGTCAGTCCGGACGAGTGGACCGCGCGGAGTATTGCTCAGATGAAGCAGCAGCAGCAGCGGCTGGGGGTGAGCTACGATTGGGAAAAAGAGGTGAACACCAGCTCGCCGGATTACTACCGCTGGACACAGTGGCTTTTTCTTTTGCTGTACCGTCGCGGGCTTGCTTACAGGAAAAAAGCTGCGGTCAACTGGTGTCCGCATTGCCAGACGGTCCTGGCCAACGAGCAGGTTGAAGCCGGTCTCTGCTGGCGCTGTGAGAGCGAGGTGGAGTTCCAGGAGAGGGAGCAGTGGTTTCTGAGGATCACCGATTATGCCGAACGGCTGCTCGAAGATCTGGACGCCCTCGAGGACTGGCCCGAGCGGGTCAAGGTGATGCAGCAAAACTGGATCGGGCGCAGCGAGGGTGCCGAGATTGTATTCCGGATTAAAGAGTTTCCTGAAGAAAGTCTTCCGGTCTTTACCACCCGGCCCGATACCCTGTTCGGGGTTACCTATATGGTCCTCGCTCCGGAGCACCCCCTCGTTTCACGCCTGGTGGCGGGGACGGAGAAAGAGAAGGAAGTGCTCGATTTTGCGGCCCGGGTGAGGCGGGAGAGTGAAATTGAAAGAACCTCCGAGGATGCACCGAAGATCGGCCTCTTTACCGGCCGCTATGCGCTCAACCCGCTCAACGGCGCAGCTGTGCCTATTCTCGTGGCCAACTATGTGATCATGACCTATGGCACCGGTGCGGTGATGGGGGTGCCGGCACATGATGAGCGCGATTACCAATTTGCCCGCAGCTATAACCTGCCGGTGAAGGCGGTGATCCGTCCCCCGGAGGCGGAAGCTGACGGCGGCGAGTTTGCCCTGCCGTACACCGGCGCCGGGACGATGATCAATTCGGACGGATTCAGCGGTCTTCCCAATCTTGAGGGCGGTAAACGGATTACGGAAAAGCTGCAGGAGCGGCAATGCGGACGGTTCAAGATCACTTACCGCCTGCGGGACTGGCTGATTTCGCGCCAGCGCTACTGGGGAGCGCCCATTCCGGTGATCTATTGTGACCGCTGCGGAGCGGTTCCGGTTCCTGAAGCAGAGCTTCCGGTGCTGCTCCCCCCGGCGGCGGATCTTTCCGGAGATCGCGTGCCGCCGCTCTCCCGATACGACTCCTTCGTCAACACCAGTTGCCCTGAATGCGGTGGAAAAGCCCGGCGCGAGACCGACACGATGGATACATTCATGTGTTCGTCCTGGTATTTTTTACGCTTTACCAGCCCGCAGTTGCAGAGTTTTCCCTTTGATCGGGAGAAGGCCGATTACTGGATGCCTGTGGATCAGTATATCGGCGGGATTGAACATGCCGTGCTGCATCTGCTCTATGCGCGCTTCTTTACCAAGGTGCTCTACGACGCCGGTCTTGTCGGCTCGGCGGAGCCGTTCAGCCGCCTTCTGGCTCAGGGCATGGTCTACAAGGACGGGGCGAAGATGTCCAAATCCAAGGGCAATGTGGTCTCCCCCGATGAGATCGTTGAACGCTACGGCGCCGACACCGGCCGCCTCTTTATTCTGTTTGCCTCTCCTCCGGAGAAGGATCTCGACTGGAACGATCAGGGGGTTGAAGGGTGCCACCGCTTCCTGAGAAGGGTCTGGCGTCTGGTCGAGGAGTGCCGCGGGGAGCAGGCCGCTGCAGGCGAGCCTGCGGGCAAGATGGGGAAGAAGGAGAGGGAGGTGCAGCGGGTGCTGCACGCGACAATCAAGAAAGTAACGGAGGACATCGGCGAGCGCTTCAATTTCAATACCGCCATCAGCGCAGTGATGGAGCTGGTCAATGCCGTCTACGAGTACCGCCGGGAGCTGGCGCCGGAGAAACAGAACCGCCCCCTAGTGCAGGAACTGCTCAGAGCGGTGACCCTGCTTCTGGCCCCTTTCGCGCCCCATCTGGCCGAGGAGGCGTGGCACTCTCTGGGCTACCGGGGCAGTGTCCATCAGCAGCCCTGGCCGGACTACGATTCCGCCGCGCTGGTCGTTGGGGAAGTGGAAGTGGTCATCCAGATCAACGGCAAGGTGCGGGGGCGGATGAGGGTTCCCCCCGGTTCTGCTGAAGAGTGGCTGCTGGAGGAGGCCCGGGCCCAGCAGCGGATCGGCGAACTGCTAGCCGGCAAGAAAGTGCTGCGTCAGATCGTCGTGCCCGATAAGTTGATCAACATTGTCGTGCGGTGATTACCCCGGAAACGGGCTGACTGAATAATCGGGTTTCCGCAAGCTTTCAGGAGAGACCCGACCAAAGGAGGGCAGTTCAATGAGCTCCACTGAAGGAAACGGAAAGAAGAGTGTACCCGAGAAGAGCGGTCAGGAAAATGACAGCGTGCGGATCTCCCCCGATGTTATCGGTATTGTCGCCGGCATAGCCGCCCAGGAGGTCAAGGGTGTTGCCGGCATGAGCGGTGGAATTGTTGACGGAATTGCACAGAGGCTCGGCCGCAAAGATTTCAGCAAGGGGATCAAGGTCTCTCTTGATCAAGAGACGGTCTCCCTCGAGCTTACCGTGGTGGTCGATTACGGAGTCAAGATCATGGAGACGGCAACAGTGCTGAAGCAGAAAGTCCGCAACACCGTGGAGGAAATTACCGGGCTGGCAGTGGCGTCGATCAAGGTTCATGTTGTCGGCATCAATCTGGCCAAGGAGCAGGCCGGTGATTCCCCGTCGCAGGAAGAGACTGATGAAAATTAATCCTCTGAGCGCCGCCCGATCACAGGCGGCGCTCTTTTTCTACTAACCGCAACTTGCAGCTGCACAAGAATTTGCCGAAAAGGACCATCGCCGGAAAAAATCATGATCAGGGGAAGATGAGGCCCCGTTAACGGGCCGCTTCGCTAATCTATTCTGCTGAAAGGGCTGAATATGGATGTGGGGAAACTTTACCCTGCGTGAAAAAGTTCTCCTGCTGGTGCTTCTCCTTCTCTTGATTGGCGGTGTACTCTGGAGGATAGCCCCCCAGCTTTTGGCGCCCGCCGCATCTGACGACCGGCCGGGCAAACTGATTGAAGAAAGTGCGCCGCCCCCTTCAGAGGATCAGCGGGAGCCTGAGGTGGAGATGATCACCGTACATCTGGTGGGAGCGGTGCAGTGCCCCGGGGTTTACCACCTTCCTGTCGGTTCGCGGGTCTACGATCTCGTCGAAGCCGGCGGAGGTCCCGCCGAAGAGGCCGATCTGGAAGCGATCAATCTGGCCCGTCCCCTCTATGACGGCGAACAGGTGGCGATTTACCGGCCCGGTGAGGCTGCGGCGGCCAACCCGGCAGCGCCGGGGCAAAAGGTCAATATCAACAAGGCGTCGGCTGAAGAGCTGCAAACCCTGCCCTCCATCGGCGAGGTGCGGGCGCAGCGTATTGTGGAGCACCGCGAAAAGCACGGCCCCTTTACCGCCGTTGAGGAAATCATGGATGTGAGCGGCATCGGCACGGGTATCTTCAATCAGATCAAGGAGCGGATCACGATCTATTAGCCTTATCCGGAAGGCGGGCCGGTTGAGTCCAGACCGAGATAGGTTTGCTGCGGACCGCTGAGTTTGTCGATGGTGATACCCATGGACGAAAGCTTGAGCGCAGCGACCCGGCGGTCCAGCTCTGCCGGCAGGGGCACCACGGCGCGCGGCAGCCCCCGGTGGGTCCGCAGATAATCCATTGCCAGTAGCTGCAGGGCAAACGAAAGATCCATGATCTCCGCCGGGTGGCCGTCGCCTGCGGCGAGATTGACCAGCCTTCCCTCTGCCAGAAGGTAAACCCTGCGGCCATCGGGGAAGCGGTACTCTTCAATATTCGTCCGCGGTTTCCCGGCTGGTTCGGTGAGCTCGCTCAGAGCGGCTTTATCGATCTCCACATCAAAGTGGCCGGCATTGGCCAAAATGGCGCCGTCTTTGAGGTTCCGGAGGGCCTCACCGGTGATAACCCCACAGCATCCGGTGGTGGTGACGAAGATATCACCAAGAGGTGCCGCTTCGACCATGGGCATGACGCGGTAACCTTCAACCGCCGCCTCAAGAGCGCGGACCGGTTCCACCTCGGTGACAATTACCTGTGCCCCGAGCCCCTTGGCCCGCAGGGCCACACCGCGGCCGCACCAGCCGAAGCCGGCCACAACCACTGTTTTTCCCGCGATCAGCAGATTCGTTGTGCGCATGATCCCGTCCCAAACCGACTGCCCCGTGCCGTGGCGGTTGTCAAAGAGGTGTTTGCAGAGAGCATCGTTTACCGCGATGACCGGAAAGGCCAGCTCCCCCGCCGCTGCCATCGTGCGCAGACGGGAGAGCCCGGTGGTGGTCTCCTCGGCTCCGCCGCGCACCCGCGGCAGCAGGTCCGCTCTCTCGCGGTGCAGCATCGTGATCAGATCCCCCCCGTCGTCGATGACCAGATCGGGACCGGTATCGACGGTGCGGCGGATATGGTTCTCATATTCGGTGGCGGTGGCGCCGTGCCAGGCGAATACGCGGATCCCTTTTTCCACCAGGGCGGCGGCAACATCGTCCTGAGTCGACAGGGGATTGCTCCCGGTCACGGTCACCTCTGCGCCGCAGCGCTGAAAGACCGAGGCCATATAGGCAGTCTTGGCTTCAAGATGGATGCATATGGCCATTTTTAGTCCGGCAAAGGGCTTCTCCGGGGCATATTTTTCAGCCAGACTGCTCAGCACCGGCATATGCCGGCCAACCCAGTCAATTTTCAGCTGTCCCGCCGGTGCTTTTTCCGGACTGCGGATCATGCTCATAGGTTCCATCACCCTCCGTCTGTGATTAGCGCTCTTATCTATAGTTTCCTACTGCGATGAGAAAACCTGCAAAATGTTTTTTAAAAGAAGGGTTTTCCAAAGAGATGGGGAATTACTACAGGTGAGTGGCACGAATAATAGTTTACGTAACACTGATTGCGCGAAACAGATCTTTCCGGTCGGCGGATTCGCCGGCTCCGGCGTTTTGCGAGATGAACTGCGGATGCGGTAGGGCGGGAGGGGAAAAGCGGCGGCTTGAACAGTGCTTTATTCCCCTCCGCTCCTTTTTTTATCGTTCCTCCCCTCTTCGATCCTTTATTCCCTTTTCGGAACATGGTACAATTCAAGGGGCACCGGCGCTGCCTGCGTGGCGGTCGTCTGCCGGGTGCCGGGCGAAAAGAGGTCGGAAGGGCGGCGGAAGAAAATGAGAGTCTACGATATTATTTTGAAAAAGCGCAACGGGGGCGAGCTCTCTCGCGAAGAGATTGGCTATCTCATTGCCGGGTACACCGAAGGGACGATCCCCGATTGCCAGCTTTCAGCCTTTGCCATGGCGGTCTATTTCCGGGGGATGAGCCATCGGGAGACGCTGGATCTAACCCTGGCCATGGCCGGCTCCGGAGAGATGGTTTCACTAAGCGGGATTTCCGGACCGATTGTCGATAAGCACAGCACCGGCGGGGTCGGCGATACCACCACGCTGGTGCTCGTGCCCCTGGTGGCCTCCGCCGGAGTGCCCGTGGCGAAGATGAGCGGCCGCGGTCTCGGTCATACCGGGGGGACCCTGGACAAGCTTGCGGCGATCCCCGGCTTTCGAAGCGACCTCTCCATAGAGGAGATGATCGGCACCGTCGAGCAGGCGGGCGCCGCCGTAGTCGGCCAGACGGAAACCCTGGTCCCCGCCGACAAGAAGCTCTATGCGCTGCGCGATCGCACCGCCACCGTCGACAGTTTGCCCCTCATCGCCGCCAGTATCATGAGCAAGAAGCTCGCCGCGGGAGCCGATGCTCTGCTCCTCGATGTCAAGACCGGCGACGGCGCTTTTATGAAGGAGCCCGCCGGCGCTTTTGCTCTTGCCGAGACGATGGTGCGGATCGGCACCGGGGCGGGGCGGGAAACTGCGGCCGTGATCACCAGCATGGAGCAGCCTCTGGGCAGGGCTGTCGGCAGCGCTCTTGAGGTGGAGGAGGCGGTCCTGACCCTGCAGGGCCGGGGTCCCGCCGATCTGACCGCCCTCTCCCTGTTTATGGGCGGCTGGATGCTCTTCCTGGCTCAAAAGGCCGCTTCCCCGCAGGAGGGGCGGGAGCAGTTGGCCAAAAAGCTCGCCGGCGGGGCCGCTCTGGAGAAGTTCAGGGAGATGATCCGCTTGCAGCACGGCGATGCGGCGATTGTTGACGATCTCAGCCTCCTTCCCCGGGCTGCCGCTACGGTTCCGGTGCAAGCGCGCCGGAGCGGTTATATCCACCGCCTCGGGGCGGAGCTGGTGGGGCGGGCGGCACTGGCTTTGGGAGGGGGGCGCCGGAGCGGCGGCGGGTCTATCGATGCCGCTGTCGGCGTGACCCTGGTGAAGAAAAGGGGCGATTTCGTTGAATCAGGAGAAACCCTGGCGCAGCTTCATCTGAACTGTGCGCCGGGAGCGGCGCCGGCTGCCGCTGCGGAAAAGCTGCTCCGGGAAGCGTATGCGCTGGGCCCTGCGCCGACGCCCGAGCCGGCGCTGATCTGGGGTTATGTTGACCGCGCCGGACGCCACAGCATCCAATGCGGGGGGGGAGAGTATTGAACAAGGGGATTGAACTGGCTTCCTATATCGATGAGACCCTGTTACGGCCCGAGACCACAGCAGAGGAGATCGCTTCGTTTTGCAGGGAGGCGCGGCGGTACAGTTTTGCCGCTGTCTGTGTGAACCCGATCTATGTTAAAAGCGTCTCCCGGCATCTTCGCGGCAGCGGGATTTGCGTTTGTGCTGTCGTCGGTTTCCCCCTGGGCGCCACCACTGCTGCAGTGAAGGCTTTTGAGGCCGCCGAGGCTGTAGCCGGCGGAGCCTCGGAGATCGATATGGTTATCCATATCGGCTCCCTCAAGGCTGGGCGGACGGAATACGTGGAGGAAGAGATCGCGGCAGTGGTCCGGGCGGCTTCCGGCTGTCCGGTAAAGGTGATCCTCGAGACGGGGCTTTTAACCGATGAGGAGAAGATCGCCGGCTGCCGGGCGGCAAAAAGAGGCGGTGCCCAATTTGTGAAGACCTCGACGGGATTCGGGCCGGGTGGAGCGACTGTCGATGATGTTCGCCTGCTGAAAGAGGCGGTCGGTCCGGAGATGGGGGTGAAGGCTTCCGGAGGGGTGCGCACCCGCGAAAGCGCTTTGGAGATGATCGCTGCCGGGGCCTCCCGCATCGGGACCAGCTCCGGGGCGGCGCTTGCCGGGCGACAGGGTGATGGAGAAATGACAAAATCACCCTTTCCAAAATAGTGGATGTATGGTAAATTAGAATAGCTGTCAAAAGTTACCGGTCGAGATGGCGGCAGCGGTAACTTTCTCTAAACGGGGGAGGAAAAATGAATCTACCGCACTTAATTGTTTATACTGACGGAGCCTGCTCCGGCAATCCCGGTCCGGGAGGCTGGGCTGCCGTGATCATCGATGACGGCACAGGCGCAGTGGTGAAAGAGATCTGCGGCGGTGAAGCAGCCACCACCAATCAGCGGATGGAGCTGCTCGCGGCCATCGAGGCCCTGCGGGCGCTTTCCGGGAGGAGCCGGGTCCGCTTGCACAGCGACAGCGCCTATCTGGTAAACGCTTTTGTCAGGAGTTGGATCCCGCGCTGGCTGAAGAACGGGTGGCGGACCGCGGCCAACAAACCGGTCCAAAATCAGGATCTCTGGAAAGATCTGGTCGCTTTGGCCGGAATACATCAGGTGGAATGGATCAAAGTGAAAGGACACAGCAACGATTTTTATAACGATCGCTGCGATGAACTGGCCCGCCGGGCCATTCCCCGCGGGGACGGCTGACTGCGGTCCGGGTTTGGCCCCGGCGGGATCAGGGTAAAACTGTCAGGTGGGAGAGAAACGCACTATCCGGGGAGATGAGCGTATGCGCCGGTTGGGTATTCTCACAGGGGGAGGCGATTGTCCCGGAATTAACGCAGTGATCCGGGCGGTCACCAAAAGTGCTCTGTACCGCTATAATATTGAGATGATCGGTTTTAACAACGGCTTTAAGGGGCTTGTGGAGAATGAGGCCTGGCTGATCAGTGAAGCGGCCGCCTCCGGGATTTTGCACCGCGGCGGCACCATCCTGGGAACGACGAACCGGGATAATCCCTTCGCGATGCGCGTGACCGGGCCCGGAGGCGAACCGGAGTACGAGGATCGCTCCGGCGAGGCTCTCCGCCATATCGAGGAGTGGAATCTGGACGGGTTAATCGTTGTCGGCGGCGACGGCAGCCTGACCCTGGCGCACCGCTTTGCAGAAATGGGGCTGCCGGTGATGGGGATACCGAAAACCATCGACAACGATTTGGGAGCCACAGAGGTTACGTTCGGTTTTGACACGGCGGCGACAACGGCAACAGAGGCGATCGACCGCCTGCACACAACCGCCGAATCGCACCACCGGATCATGGTGCTGGAGGTGATGGGGCGAAACGCCGGCTGGATTGCCCTGCAGGCGGGGATGGCCGGGGGTGCCGACGTCGTGCTCATCCCCGAGCTGCCCTTTAACTATGAAGGGATCATTGATAAGGTGATCCAGCGCCGTTCCCGGGGCAAAAAATTCAGTATCGTTGTCGCTGCCGAGGGCAGTTTTCCGGAGGGCGGGGCCCCGGTTTACCAGTTTTCCGCCAGCGGCGGGCAAAAAAGGCTGGGGGGGATCGGGCAGCTCGTCTCCGAAGAGCTGGAACGGAGGACGGGGTTGGAGAGCAGGGCCACCGTTTTGGGGCATCTGCAGCGGGGCGGCTCGCCGACACCTTTTGATCGTGTTCTGGCAACCCGCTTCGGGGTTACCGCTGTGGAGCTGGCTGTAGCGGGCCGCTGGAACGAGATGGTCTGCCTCCGGGCGGGGTCGATCAGGGGGGCTCCCCTGGCCGAAGCGATTGCTGAAATAAAAAGGATCAATCCCGACAGTGAGCAGCTGAAAGCAGCTTCAGCTGTGGGGATCTCCTTCGGCTGGTGACCGGGGAAATGTGGGCGGGGACCGGCCGGTGATGAAGAGGCCGGCAAAAAAGAAAAGCGTTGATCTAAAAATAATAATTTGCAAACAGCCGCTTCAGCCAACACCGCTTAGCCGGAGCCAACTTCCGGCGGCAGCTACTCCCATCAGTTGATCAAAGAAATGAAGCAATCCCATATTGAAGCGGTTTATGGGCAACATAGATCAGAAATGCCCGCTTCAGCCCCGCCTGTCGAGATGGCTGCGCGGCGGCTACTATGATCAAAGGGAGTGAATCCAGCCATGAGCATACAGGGGAACGCTGTTGTCGCCCAATCGGGGGGACCTACCGCCGTAATCAATAACAGCGTTTGCGGAGTGGTTCAGGAATGGCTTAAAGGAGAGCCGCCCGGCAAGCTTTACGGCGCTCTCTTTGGTATCAGGGGAGTGCTGGAAGAAAATTTGCTCGATCTCGGCCGGCAACCTTCTCACATTATCGAGGGGCTGCGCTACACGCCCGGCGCGGCGCTGGGCTCGAGCCGCTACCGGCTGGCGAAGGAAGAGGATTTTGCCCGCCTGCTGGAGGCGTTTAAAAAACATAATATCCGCTACTTTTTCTATATCGGCGGCAATGATTCCATGGATACGGCAGATAAGATCAATCGCTTTGCCGACGGAGTCGACTATGAGATCAGGGTGATCGGGATTCCCAAAACCATCGATAATGATCTGCCAGGCACCGATCATACTCCCGGCTACGGCAGCGCCGCCAAATTTTTGGCTGCTACAGTGAGCGAAACCGGTCTCGATCTGAAGGGGCTCGTTACCAGCAACCGCATCGTTGTTCTCGAAGCGATGGGCCGAAATGCAGGCTGGCTTACCGCCGCCGCCGCTCTGGCCAAAAGAGAGGAGTGCGATGCACCTCATCTGATCTACCTTCCTGAAGTGACCTTCGATCGGGAGCGTTTCCTGAAGGAAGTAGCCGGGATCTACCGCGAGTACAGGTTCGCTTATATTGTTGCTTCTGAAGGAATTCGCTATGGCGACGGCCGCTACGTCTTTGCCGGCGGAGAGAAGGATCCTTTCGGGCATGTTCGCCTCGGCGGACTGGCTGATACCTTGAAAGAGCTCATCGAAGCGGAGCTCGGTGTCAATGTCAGAGGCATCTCGCTGGGAACGCTGCAGCGGTCGGCGGCGCATTTTGCTTCCAGGACCGATGCCGATGAGGCGTACGCCGTTGGCGCCGCAGCGGTACAGGCGGCGCTGCGGGGTGAAACCGATGTGATGATCACTTTGCTCCGCGATGAAACGGCGGGGTTTTACCGCTGCTTCACCGGGACAGCACCTCTCTCTGATGTGGCCAATGTTGAGAAAAAAGTGCCCGCAGAGTGGATCGCCCCCACAGGAAGCTATCTGGAGGATGCTTTTTTGAGGTACGCCCATCCCCTCATCGACGGCCAGGTCAGCCCCGTTTTTAGGAACGGGTTGCCTGATTTCGTTCATCTGCAAAATTTTGATCTCCCCAAGTTAAGAAGGAGGCTCGATCGCGATGTCGCTGGTGTCATTAAATGATATTTTAGGCCGGGCTGAAGAGGAAGGTTATGCTGTTGGCGCCTTTAACTGTAATAATATGGAGATCGTCCAGGCGATCATCCGGGCGGCTGAGAAGGAGCGGGCTCCGGTCATTATCCAGGCCAGTCAGGGCGCCATCCGCTATGCCGGGCTGCCCTATATCGTGGCTCTGGTCAGGGAAGCGGCCGCCGGAGCAGCGGTTCCGGTGGTGCTGCACCTGGATCACGGGACCAGCTTTGAGCAGGCGGTCCAATGTATCCGCCACGGTTTTTCCTCGATCATGATTGACGGTTCGCAGCACCCCCTGGAAAAAAATATTGAGCTGACCAGACGGGTGGTGGAGGTGGCTCACGCCGCCGGCGTCTCCGTGGAAGGGGAGCTCGGCCGCATCGGGGGGACGGAGGATGATATCAGCGTCAGCGATGCAGAGGCCTTCTTTACCGATCCCGAAGAGGCGAACTACTTTGTGAAGCAGACCGGGGTCGATGCTCTGGCCATCTCCATCGGGACGGCCCACGGCCGTTACAAAGGGGTGCCGAAACTAGATTTTCCCAGACTGGAGCAGATCAGGAGGGCGATCAGCTGTCCGATTGTGCTGCACGGTTCCTCGGGAGTTGCCGCTGAGGATATCAAAAAAGCGGCGAAGCTGGGTGTAAGCAAGTTCAATATCGATACCGATATTCGCGAGGCTTTCACCGGTGCAGCTCGCGATTATTTGGCGGCAAACCCCCTGGAGATAGATCCGCGCAACGTTCTGGGACCGGCCCGCGAAGCGGCCACCGCCATTATTCGGGAGAAGATTCGTCTTTTTGGTTCTTCAAACAAGGCCTGAAAGGAAGCCCTGATGCGCCGGATCAGACCGGCGGCATGATTCTGGGGAAAACTATTTTTGGGGGAGATAGCGCTGCTCTCTTTTAAAAGGGAGGCGCTATCTTCACAATGAGGATAATTTGCATCAGGGCAAAGAGCAGGAGCACAGCCCAGGAGTAGTAATCGTTTTTGCTCATCCGCAGCACTTTCATCTTCGTCCGTCCCGTTCCCCCGGTGTAACAGCGCGATTCCATGGCGGTGATCATCTCATCGGCCCGCCTGAAAGCATTGATAAACAGAGGCAGTAAAACCGGGAAGAGCTGGGCGATCTTCTGGATAAAGTTGCCGCGCCCGAAGTCGACCCCCCGTGCGGTCTGTGCTTTGATTATCTTCTCCGCCTCTTCGGCCAGGGTGGGCACAAAGCGCAGTGCAATAACCATCGTCAAGGCCAGCTCCTGAGCGGGAACTTTAAGACGCTGCAGCGGCCGCAGCAGCGCTTCGGTACCGTCAGTGAGCTCAACGGTGGAGGTGGTCAGGGTGAGGATGGTTGTCAGCAGGAAAAGCAGGAGAACCCGGATCGACATCAAGGTGCCCATGTGCAGGCCGCCGTCAGTGGCGGTGAGCTTCCACCAGGAAAAGATAATCTCTGAGCCCGGCGGTTTCTGAAAAAAGATCTGAAAGAGCCACATCATGGCCAAAAAAGGCAGCATCGGCCGCAGCCCCCGCAGGGCAAAACCCAGCGGTATCTTGGCCGCCAGGATCAGGGCGAGGGCAAAAGCGGCGAAAAAAGTGTACGCGGTATAATTGTTGGTGAATAAGAGCAGGGTGATCAGCCCGGTGGTCCCGGCTATTTTTGTCCGCGGATCAAGACAGTGCAGGGTGGTGTCTCCGGGAAAATAGATTCCAAGGGTCAGGTTTTTGGTCAGTTCCAACTTTGCTCCCCCCCAGGTGTATTTAACATTTTTACAATCTCGGAAACTGCTTCTTTAATATTGAGCACACCCGTCGGCACGGTAAACCCTTTTTCACGCAACTGCTGCATGATTTCAATTACCTGCGGCGGTTCCAGGCCGATCTGCTGCAACCGGTCCACCCGGCTGAGCACCTTCCGGGTGGGACCGTCGTCGACAATTTTCCCCTGATCCATGGTGATGATACGGTCCACCAGCCTGGCGACATCGTCCATACTGTGAGAGATGAGGATCACGGTGATCTTCTTTTCCTGATGCAGTTTTTTCACCACATTCAGGATCTCTTTGCGTCCGCGCGGGTCCAGGCCGGCGGTAATTCCATCGAGAATCAAAACCTTCGGCCGGCAGGCCAACACCCCGGCGATGGCCGCTCTTTTCTTCTGCCCGCCGCTTAGAGCAAAGATATCCCGCTCAAAAAAGGTTTCGTAATCCAGGCCGACCAGCTCCATCGCTTCCCGGATTCTTTCTTCGATCTCCTCCGGGGAGCATTTTTGGCGTGTCGGACCGAAAGCGATATCCTCACCGACCGTGGTTTTAAAAAGCTGATGCTCGGGATTTTGAAAAACATAGCCCACCTCAAACCTGATCTGCACCAGATCGGTTTTGCGATCGGCGGTATCCTTTCCATCGATGAATACCCGGCCGCTCTTGGGGATAAAGAGGGCGTTGAAATACTGGCTCAGGGTTGATTTCCCGGATTGGGAAGGACCGATGAGCCCGATAAATTCACCGTCGTCAATGCGCAGGCTGATGTTGAACAGAGCCTGCCGGGCGAAGGGGGTTCCTTCTTTGTAGGTGTGGTTTAAATTTTCGATTTCAATTGGCATAGGCTGTTGACAAGCTCCTCTACATGCAAGATACCCGGTGCCATGGGGAACCCTTTGCCTTTCAGTTCTTCAGCGAGCTGTGCCGAGACCGGGATGTCCAGACCCGCTGCTTTCAGAAGTGCAGTTCTGGTGAAGATATCGTCGGGAGGACCGTCACTTTTGATCTCCCCCTGATCCATCACCGCAACCCGTTTGAAATGAACCGCTTCGCTCATAAAGTGGGTGATAAAGACAACGGCAATCCCCTCTTCACGATTCAGCTTTTTTAAGCTTTCCAGAACCTGCCGCCGGCCGAAGGGATCCAGCAAAGCTGTCGGTTCGTCGAGGACGATGCAATCGGGTTTCATCGCCAGAACACCGGCGATAGCGACGAGCTGCTTTTGACCCTCCGAGAGATGGCTGATCGACTCGCGGCGGTATTTGAATATATTCAGGGCGGCCAGGGCGTGATTGACCCGTCTTCTGATCTCTTTTGGGGGGACCCCCAAATTCTCAGGACCGAAAGCGACGTCCTCCTCCACGATGGAGCTGATCAGCTGGTTGTCGGGGTTTTGAAAAACCATCCCCACCTGTCTGCGGATCGCCTTGAGCTGCTCCGGATCGCTGCTGGCGGTGGAGATACCGCGGATAAGCACCTCCCCGGTGGTGGGGGTGAGCAACCCGTTAAAGTGCCGGGCTAAAGTGGATTTACCCGAGCCGTTGGGGCCGATTATGGCTAAAAATTCGCCCCTTTTTACCCGCAGATCAATCTGCTTTAGCGCTTGCACCGGATCTACAAAACTGGATTTGTAGGTATAAGTTGCCTCTTTAAATTCGATTAAATATTCCACGATTTACCTCCGGGCTGCTGAATGATTTCTGTGTCAGTGTGTCTGAATGAGAGGAAAGCTGGAACTTATGCTTTTTACTTCTACATGAAAATAAATATTCCTGTCATCTTCTGAAATATCATTATTGACACTCTTTGCCCATTTGAACAAATTATTATAAAAATAATAATAAAAGATCTCTTGGGCCTTGTTGGGGATAATTTTGAAGAAAATTCTACAGAATGTTATTGCTCCCCCGCAGTATTGGCCCGTTGCAGAAAATAACGGTTGGCAGCAAGATGTTGCCGTCTGCAGACAGTGACGGGGATTAACGGCTGGCCCCGCCTCCGCCGGAAGATCCGCCGCCAAAGCCGCCTCCCCCAAAACCGCCGCTGCCAAAGGTTCCCCCGCCGAAACCGCCGCCGCCAAAAGTGCCTCCACCGAAACCGCCCCCGCCGGAATCACCAAAGCCGCCCGGGGGAAATCTGTGCCAGCGATTTCCCAGTGCGAATCTGGCGATGAGGGGAATAGCAAAGAGGAGTACAAGCAAAATAATCAGGCCGTATAAATCAAATTCCCCTGCTGAAGGGTCGGCATAATCTTCCAGCGGAGGCATGACCCCTTCCAGCTGAACGCCGTATTCTGCAGCTATTTCTGCCGCCAGAGCCAGATAGCCTTCGCGGAGCCCGGCGGCGTAATCATTTTTTTGCCACTCAGGAAGGACATAATGATCGAGGATGTAGCCAGCTTTACCGTCGGGAACGGCCCCTTCGAGGCCGTAGCCCACCTCGATGCGCACCTTGCCGCCCTCGCCGGCGAAAAGCCTTTCCCGGTCCACCAGAAGCAGGAGTCCGTTGTTTTTATCTTTCTTGCCCAATCCCCAGGAGCGGAAGAGCGACAGGGCGTACTCTTCGATGGGGATCCCCTCCAGACTTTCCACCGTAACCAAAACAAGCTCCGCGCCGGTTTCCCGTTCCAGCGCTTTCCCGATGCGAAAGAGCTCCGCTGCTGTAACCGCATCAAGCAGATTGGCGAAATCGTTTATGTAAGCGGTGCTTTCCGGAGGCGGGACGATCGCCCCGGCGCTGACTGTCCCCAAAAGGACGGCACAGAGAATAACCGCCGCCAGGCTTATCTGCAGCGCTCGTTTCACCTTGTTCTCTCCCTTTAAAAGATTGCCAAGTTCAGCCAAAAGTGGTTTGTTCCGGCTTAATCGTTAAAATTCAACTTCGGGAACAGTGTGGGCTCCCTCATCCGCCTCAAAGTAGGCTCTGCTGTCAAAACCGAATAACCGGGCGATGAGCAGAGTGGGAAAACGGCGCACAGCGGCATTGATCTCTTTCACCGAACTGTTGTAGTCCTTTCGGGCTACAGCGATGCGGTTCTCTGTGCCCGCCAGTTCATCCTGAAGCTGGCGGAAATTGGCATCGGCTTTCAGATCGGGATAGCTTTCTACGATTGCCAGCAGCCGGGAAAGGGCGCCGGAGAGTTCCTCATCAGCGGCGGCGGCAGACTCGGGATCGTTCACCGCACCGGCCAGTTTTGCCCGCGCGGAGCTGACGCTCTCGATGACCTCCCGTTCATGAGCGGCATAGCCTTTTACCGTGTTAACGAGGTTGGGGATCAGATCGAGGCGGCGTTGCAGCTGGTTTTCGACCTGGCTCCAGTTGTTGTTGACCTGCTCATCTAAATTGACCAGACTGTTGTAACTGCCGGCCAGCGGTATCGCCAGAATTAACAGTACAGCAACTAGACCCAGCAGGATCTTCCATCCGGTTTTCATCTTGCAGCCTCCCACGGAGTTTTCTGGACAATTTATTTATATTCAATTTGCACCACTATTTTAACCGAAATTTACAAGATCGTAAAGAGCGCTGTCGGCTGTTTTCTTTGCTGTACGCCGATCATTGCCCCGCTCTTAACTCTAGAAGGTGGAAGGATTACCGGTTAAGCAGTCTTTGAGAAACGGCCAATCTGGTCCTAGGCCTGACGGGCCTGGCTGTCGGTGTCCTCAAAGCCTCTGATCCGCTGCAGTCCCAGGACCAGGATGACGGTGATGATGGTACCGGCGATCAGCTCGGTGATGCCATGTAAAACAGCGATGCTTCCGGCCATGGCAAGAGGCAGATAACCCCTCAGAACAGCCATCCCCAGAACCAGGACGGTGTTGGTGGCGCTGCCGATGGCGCCGCCCAAAGCGACGGCAAAGACCCGGTGAATTTTTCGGGTTGCCGCGTAGGCGAAATAGGCGAAAAC
>JAAZIG010000377.1 GCA_012510325.1 Bacillota bacterium | reverse complement strand
CTCGTTGAAAAGCTTCTTGACACAGTTTATCCCAAATAGTTGGTGTAATTTTACATATGGTGTTATACTACTGGGGCAGGAAGGTATAAACCATCCGCACTCAGTAACATAAAGGTACCCCTGCATGCTGCCCTGCCTTTTCCTTTTTAGAAGTTCATCTGTCGGGAAGTGGTCAGAATGGTCAGACTGAGCAGGAACAAGGATAAAATCGATATTGAGCCGTATATGGAAGAGCTGAAGCGGTATCTTCTTGATAGTGAAAATATCGTTGCCGCCCTTCTGTTTGGTTCCTACGGCACTCAGTTTCAGACCCCACTCAGCGACGTGGATATAGCGGTCTTGTTTAAACCTGGGCAGATAATTACCCTCGACCAGGAACTTTCAATCATGGCGGATTTCAGCGCCATCACCGGTGAAGAAGACAACGACTTGTTGGTCCTGAATAAAACGCCGCTGGCGCTGCAATTCGAAGTATTTGTTAACGGGCTGAGTCCTCATAAAGAAGGGTGTTTATCCGGAGGATTTTCATGAATATGTTTGCAAACGCTACGCCGACTACAAAATAGATCTCGATCAATTTAATAGGGACTATGATGCTGCTTTGCGGGAGGAATATCTTAATGGTCAATGAGTATAAGGTTCGGGGGAAAATCCAGATTACTAGGGATACCTGAGTAAAATCAATCAACCCCGAGGGGCCATCTGATTTTTAGAGAGCCTCTTTCTATTTAATGCTGCAGTGCGCCTTTAGCAAGTGTCCCCAGTGTCCATCGAGGGCATACTCGATACTTCGCATCAGCTTTTCACCGGTGTGTAGATGCGGTTCCAGCTTCTCGCCAAGGTTGGGCTTTGTCTAGATGCGAAAAAAGCCAAAGAGTCGATCGAAATCGATACCGGCGATACTGCGATCCTGATAAATCTTCTGGAGCTCCCGGTTGGCCTCCTCCAGGTGAGGCGAAGTGATACCGTAGGAGATGGAGAGATATGTCTCCATGCAGGCGGCCAGCTGGTCGCAGGCCCGGACGATCTCACCATCCAGAGGGTTGAAGCGGTCCTCATTGAAACGATTACAGATCTCTTCAGAAGAAACCAGTTGAACCTGTCCCTCCCGGATGATCTTGCCATTAAATTCGTCTTCGGTAAAGTACTTGATCTCGCGGTGCCACGCCGCCGGCAGCAGGGGATAGATTCGCTCCTCCATCTGACGCAGTTCAATATCTTTGATCAGCTCATCCAGTCCCTCGACCGAGCGCTTTACCGGAGAGATGATATCGCGGGTTAAAACCTCGGGAAGATCGTGAAAAAGACCGCCTAAAAAATTGTTTCGGTTGCGCCGGGCGGAGGCTCCTACCTCCAGGGAGCAAAAATAGGAAAAAGCAGCCACAATGAGCATATGACCCAGCACCGATGTTTTAGGCAAGCGGGGTGACTGAGCCCACCTTTGCTGAAAACGAAGCTGGCCCACCAAATCCAGAAAGTGGCCGGTTTTTCGGTTCAGATTAATCTTCTGCACTCCGGCAAGGTCGTAGTACTCCTCCAGCTGGTTCTCAATATCGCGGCGGGTCTCTTCAAGGCCGTAGATCCCGGCATTGAGATGGTAGATCAGTTTGAATTCCCAGTTGGTTGCCAGATAGTGCGCCGCCCGGAGTATTTTCTTCTCCAGAGAATCCGCCGCCTCGTGGTGCAGGTATTCTTTCATCCTTTCCAAAAAGCCGCCTTTTAGCGGGCCCAACCTGCTTTCCAGATTCTCGAAAACCCATTCGTTCAGCTGAACCCCTTTTTCAGCCATGAGCCGGTGAAATACCGGGGGCTTGATATCGGTAAGGACTATGCGGTGCAGATATTCAAAAAGAAATCCCTCGATGAGGGTGCACCAGTCGATGAAGGCGCCGCGGTCGGTCTCTTCAAATTTGGCGAGAACGTAAGCGTAGATCATCTTATGAGCCTGCTTGTCCAGTTCGGTGAAATGCTCGGGACGATTGTGGTCGTTCCAACGCTGAATGCTGGCCGTTTCAAACAGAACCTCCAGCAGCTCTTTCGTGATCATCTGTTCTCCCCCGCTTTCTTCTCTGATCTGGCATTCGCGAAGTTCTTCAATTTTCCTGCTGCCAAAGAAAATACCCCTGATAAAGGGGTATTCATAAATTTTTATCTGAAAACACCCGGGCGTTATGATTACTTAAAGAATGATGGCAATCAGACCGCCGCTGCCTTCGTTGATGATCTTCTCGAGGGTCTCTTGAAGTTTCTCCTGGGCATTGGGCGGCATATTGCCCAACTTACCGGTGATGCCATCTTGAACCATCTCGTGGAGGGATTTGCCAAATATTTGCGATTCCCAAAGTTTTTCCGGATCGTCTTCGAATTCTGCAAGAAGATAATGCATCAGTTCCTCGCTCTGCCGTTCTGAGCCCACCACCGGGGAGAACTCAGATTTCACGTCCACTCTGACCAGATGCAGAGAGGGAGCACTGGCCCGCAACCTGACCCCGAAGCGACCGCCCTGACGGATGATTTCCGGCTCCTCCAGGGTCATCTCTTCGAGAGCCGGTGGCACGATGCCGTAACCGCTCTCTGAAACCTGATAGAGCGCTTCGGCCAGTTTGTCATATTCACGCTTCGCCACGGAATAATTGATCACAATGCGCATGATATCAGCTTCACCGGCGACCTCTTCACCGCAGTACTCCGCCAGGACCTGCTCGAACATACCGGGAGGAGTCTCCAACTGGATCTCGGCGACCCCTGTCCCCAGGTCAACCTGCTGTAAGAGAGCACTGTCTACATATTCATACTCCTTCAGCTTTTCCAGCATCCCGTTGAGATCCCGCACGCGGTTGACCAGAGCCAAATTTTCATTGATGTTGCCATCCAGGCTCTCTTTCAGCCAGTGCGTCGGTTCGAGCACCTCCACCCAGGGGGGCACCCTGACCGCCACATCGACGACGGGAAACTCATAAAGGACCTCCTCCAGGATCAGATTCAGATCGGGCTGCCTGAGCTCAAGACAGTTCAGCGCTACTACAGGCACATCATATTTCAGAGAGAGTTCCTCCTGAAGATCGGCGGCGGCGGTGCTGTACGGTTCGACCGCATTGAGCAAAATGACAAAGGGTTTGCCCAACTCTTTAAGCTCTTCAATGACTCTTTCTTCCGCCTCCACGTAGCTCTCCCGCGGAATCTCGGCGATGGAGCCGTCTGTGGTTACGACGATGCCGATGGTAGAGTGATCAGTGATCACTTTCCGCGTGCCCAGCTCGGCGGCCTCTTCGAAAGGAATATCATAGTCAAACCACGGAGTCGAGACCATGCGCGGTCCCTCTTCGTCCTCATAACCGGTTGCCCCGGGCACAGTATAGCCGACACAATCGACCAGGCGAACCCGCATACTGATATGATCGTTTACGGTTATCTCCACCGCTTCATCGGGGACAAATTTGGGCTCCGTGGTCATAATTGTCTTTCCCCCGCTGCCCTGGGGCAGTTCATCGCGGGTCCGCTCCAGCTCGAGGGGATCCTCGATCTTCGGCAGGACGAAAAGTTCCATGAATCGGCGAATGAAGGTTGATTTCCCCGTCCGAACCGGGCCAACAACACCCAAATAGATATCGCCTCCGGTGCGCTCTGCCAGATCGCTAAAAAGGTCAATTTCCACTGTTCATCCCTCCTTTACCCTGTCAATTTGATTGCTTCTCCTCAGCAGGAGAAGAATACGGCAATCTAACAATATGTATATGTTTGAGTGGAGGCAATATTACCAGGGGAGATAAAAAAATGGGACAGCCGAAGCCCGGGTGGGGACAAAGATTAATTATTGTCGTCCTGAGGACGCAGTCCGAAGGATCTGCAGTACAGCGCTCCTTTTAAGTTGCCCTATGGTTTTTCTAGCCGGGGGAGTACAAAGCAAAATGGGTCCGTGATGCGGCAGTAACGTTTTAGATGCTTCGCTACGCTCAGCATGACAGCGGTGGACAGATCTCGTTTCAGGAGTGAGTCAAAGTCAACGCCCCCTTGACTCAAGGGAATATTTGTCATCCTGAGGACGCAGTCCGAAGGATCTGCAGTACAGCGCTCTTTTAAGTTGCCCTATGGCTTTTCTAGCCGGGAGGGAGAGCACAAAGCGAAATGGATCCATGATGTAGCAGTAACGTTTTAGATGCTTCGCTGCGCTCAGCATGACAAAAGAGGCCGGACCTACCCCATGGCACAAAAGTGAGCCGGGAGATCCGTCCCTGTGGCTCATAGATCCGTCCCTGTGGCTCATGGGTATTTTTGTCATCCTGAGCATAGCGAAGGATCTGATCGTCGAACCCCTTTGCTGTTCCCGGGGCGAAGCCGAAGGAGTGGCGCAGCAAAAGCAAAGCTATCGCCTCTTTAGCCTGGCGTTGTTGCCGAAATGAGCCAGGAGATCCGTCCCCGTGGCTCACCCCTCTTTAGCCTGGCGCTGTTGCCGAAATGAGCCGGGAGATCCGTCCTTGTGGCTCACATGCTCGGAGATAAATGAGCCGGGAGATCCGTCCCCGTGGCTCAGTCCCGGCGGGGCATTTTGGGGAGGGGGGTTAGTTTTCGAAGGCGATCTCTTCGCTTTCGGCTTTCTTTTCTCGCTGCATCAGTCCGTCGACCGCTTTTCGCGGCAGTTTTCCTTCAAAGAGGACCTGGTGAATCTCGCGGGTGATGGGCATCTCCACCCCAAAGCGGCGGGAGAGCTCCAGCG
>JAAZIG010000376.1 GCA_012510325.1 Bacillota bacterium | reverse complement strand
TAGCGCCCCATCAGAATCCCGGGACCGGCTCAGTTCATCAACTTGCCGGCGTCGCGCATGCTGTAACCGCCCATCGCCTCAACCCGTTTTCGAAAAGCGGGATCGCCGATCAGCTTCCGCACAGCTTTTCCCGCCCCGGAGTGGTAGAAGGAATCGCTCATCAGCAGATCGTAGCGCTCTTCGCAGAGGGGGACAAAGTCCAGCGCGAAAGCGCGGGCCGCCGGGAGAATGCCGAGGCCGGCCCGGGCAGTTCCGGCGGCTACGGCGGCGGCTATGCCCAGATGCGTATGCTCTTCGCGATCATAGCCGCAGATCTGAGACGGCTTCAGTCCGGCCTGCTCGAGCAGGTGATCGAACAGGATCCGGGTGCCCGCTCCCTTCTGCCGGTTGATATAATCTATTTTCTTGACGGCGATATCGGTAACCTTCCCGACGCCGTCGGGATTTCCCGGCGGCACGATCCAGCCCTGCACCCGGTAGGCGAGGTTAACCAGACGCAGCCTTTTTCCGGGCAGCAACCGCTCCAGATAAGGGGTATTGTACTCACCGCTCTCCGGATCAAAAAGATGCACCCCCGCCAGGTGAGCCTGCCCGCTGCCGATGGCGCCGATGCCGCCCATGCTGCCCAGGTGTGCCGAAGAAAGGGTCAGACCGGTGCCCTCCTCTTTTAGAGCCGTGGCCAGAAGATCGACGATAAGGTCGTGGCTGCCGGCGGCGAGAAGATTGTGGCGCAGCTCTCCGGAGGGACGGTACAGCTCCAGCTCAACGGTTTCGCCCCGCTCAAAACCGACCGATTCCGCCGGGATGATCAGCAGGGCATCGGCCCGGACCAGCGACATCGTGATTCCGGCCCCCCGCTCCAGCGGATTGGCTACAAAGCGTCCGTCAAGATGGCCCACCGCCATCCGGACGTGCTCCTCGATGCCGATATCGGAGACGATTCGCCTTCCCAGGCTTGCTTTCAGCTTCTCCCGGTGGGGCTCGGACTGTCCCAGATAGCGGCAGAGCAGCGGGGGGACAAACCACTCCAGGCTAAAATAGGCCGAGACCGGGTAGCCCGGTATCCCCAGCGCCGGCTTGCCCGCGATCTGCCCGAGGATGACCGGTTTGCCCGGGCGCGTGCTCACACCGTGCACAAACACTTCTCCCAGAGCTTCGATGAGATGAACCGTGTAGTCGCTTCGACCGGCGGAAGAACCGGCGATAATGATGACCAGATCGCCCTCCGCAGCCGCCCGGGAGGCCGCCTCCTCCAGTCGGACCAGGTCGTCGGGAACGATGGGGTAGAGCACTGTGGCGGCGCCCCATTCCTGCAAGTAGGCGGCGATGACGGTGCTGTTGAAATCGGGGACAGCCCCGCGGCGGCGTTTTGCTTCCGGCGGGATCAGCTCCGTCCCTGTGGGAATGATCACCGCCTTCGGTTTGGCCAGCACCGCCACTGCGGTGATTCCTCCTGCCAGGAGCACGCCCAGATCATGCGGGCGCAGCCGGTGAAGGGCCGGGAGAATGAGCTCCCCGGCGACAATATCTTCACCGACAGAGCGGACGTGCTGCCACGGGGTCGCCGGGGCGAGGATCTCGATGCCGCCGTCGGGGAGGACGAGGCTCTCCTCCACCTTGATGACGGCGTCAAAACCGGGCGGCAGAGGCTCACCGGTATCAACAGGAAGGCATTCTTCGCCCTGTTTCAGCTGCACCGGATGCCGGTCGTTGGCGGTGAAAGTGCGCTCGGCCTGGACAGCGAATCCGTCCATGGCCGCGGCATGATCGCCGGGCATGGAGAGGCGGGCAAAGAGGGGCGCGGCGGTGACCCGGCCGAGGGCTTCGGCGGTCCCGATCTTTTCGCTGCGGCGGGGAAGCTGCACCCGGGACAGAAAAATTTGCCGCGCTTTGCTGCGGGTCACATTGTCCAGATAGATTTTTTGCATCGCTTCCTCCCTCCAATCGGGATGGGGACGGGCAGTTTCAGGCTATTCCCAGAGAAACACCTCGACAGTTTCCCCCTCGACCAGCCCCTCTGTCCCGGCGGGGATGATCAGGAAACCGTTTGCGGCGGTGAGTGTGCTCAGGATTCCTGAGCGGCCAAAAACCGGCGCAGCGGTAATCCGGCCGTCGGTCTGGGCCAGCTTTACCCGGACGTATTCGGTCTGCCCTCCCGGCGAGGGCAGGTTGCGCAAGAGCACGGCCCGCACCGAGGGGCGAAAGGGTTCCGCTTCTCTGCCGGAGAGGCGCCTTAAGATCGCTTCCCCGAACAGGGAGAAGACGATGAGCGCCGAGATGGGGTGTCCGGGCAGCCCCAAAACCGGCTTCCCCCGGCTGTTCGCCAGCAGCGTCGGTTTGCCCGGTTTTATCGAAACCCCCTCCACCAGCAGCCCCGGGGGGCCCAGCGCCTCCATGGTCCGGGCGGTGAAGTCGCGGGAGCCCACGGAGCTGCCCCCGGAAAGAACCAGGAAGTCGCATCTGTTCAGCAGTTCACGGCTTTTTTCCAAAAAAACAGGAAAAGAATCGGTGAGAATATCGCCAACCAGCACCCCGGCGCCGTATTTTTGACCCAGGGAGGCCAGGGAAAGGGTATTGCTGTCGCGGATTTTGCCCGGCGGCAGAGAGGCGGTCCCATGGGGAACCAGTTCATCCCCCGAAGAGAGCAGCCCCATCAGCGGAAGGCGGCTCACTTTGACCGCGGCGGCTCCCAGGGAGGCCAGCAGTCCCAGTTCCTGCGCCTGCAGCTTTTTCCCCGCCGGCAGCGCCTCTTCGCCGCGGCGCAGATCCTCCCCCTTGTGGATCACGTTTTCCCCCGGAGCGACGGAGCGAAAGAGCTGCACCTGCTTATTGAGCAGGGCGGTATATTCAAGCATAGCCACTGCATCGGCGCCGGGAGGAAGCATCCCCCCGGTGTGGATGAGATAGCATTGCCCCCTCTGCAGCTCCGGAGCGGGACGGCCCATGGGGATCTCGCCGCCATATTCAAAAATAGCGGGAAGCCCCTCCTGCGCGCCGAAACTTTCCCGGGCCCACAGAGCAAAGCCGTCGACGGTGGAGCGGTGAAAGCCGGGAATATCGGCGCCGGCGCAAACGGCTTCGGCGAGAACCCGTCCGGCAGCCTCCTCCAGGGGGATCGTCTCCGCTTCAAGAGGCTGAAAATGTTTTTTGATCAGCTCCAGAACGCT
This sequence comes from Bacillota bacterium, assembly GCA_012510325.1. GTDB lineage: Bacteria > Bacillota > Dethiobacteria > DTU022 > DTU022 > JAAZPQ01. Next base: position 1,061 of record JAAZIG010000376.1, on the reverse strand, counting down.
TTCCGGAGCGGTTGTTCGCATCAGCTTCATCAAATTTACCTTTCCGCATAAAAGGCCGCGCCTCCATCCCAGTGGAAACGCGGCCGTTCCTGCAGCGTGATCTCTTTCCCAGGCACAGGAGGCGGGGGTACCCCGACTTTCGACCCCGGTGCCGGCGCGGCATTTCCGGGAGAGAAGCCCGGGAGCGGACCCGTGTTAGACAGATGTTCGCTTTGCCAATTGCCCCGCGGCCTTCAGCCGGTTTCTATTATATCATTATTTGCTCCCGGGGAAAGAGTATTCTTTTCCCGGCGGCAGCGCTCAGTAGGGGTACAGGAGCAGGCCCAGCACGGCGCCGGCGGCGATGAGGCAAAGGGGATTGAGGCGGGGGAGGAGCAGGGCCGCGGCAAAGACCGCAGCGCCGATGAGAGCGGTGACGGTGTCGGTGAGCGCCGCCCGGGCGAGGGTAATCACCGCCAGCGAGATCAGGGCGATCAAGGCCGGGCGCAGCCCGTTGAGAAAACGCTCCGCTCGGGGGTCCAGAATCGCCCGTCCCAGGAAACGCCCGCAGAGGAGCAGGATGGCCAGGGAGGGGGTGACCACCCCCAAGGTGGCCAGAAGGGCGCCGCCCGCTCCGGCGAGGCGGTAGCCGATAAAGGTGGCCGCATTGATCGCCAGCGGCCCCGGGGTGACTTCGGCCACGGCGATGATATCGATAAATTCCGCAGCTGTCAGCCAGCTGTGAGCGGTGATAATTTCCCTTTCCATCAGCGGGATCATGGCATATCCGCCGCCGAGGGTGAAAAGGCCTATTTTGAGGAAGATCCCGTATAAAGAGAGCAGTTCAATCAACTGAACCCCTCTTTTCCCGGAAGAAGAGCAGCCCCGCCAGCCCTCCGGCCAGCAAGATGATGATGGGATGAAGCTTCAGGAGCAGTGCCGCCGCCAGCAGTGCCGCCGCCAGCGAGAAGCTGATCCAGTTGTCGAAGATATTGCGTCCCAGGCCGACCACCGCCGCAGCGATGAGGGCGACTACGGCTGGACGGAGGCCGTAGAATATCGCTTTCAGGTAGACGTTATCC
>JAAZIG010000375.1 GCA_012510325.1 Bacillota bacterium | reverse complement strand
GGATAGAGCGGCGGACTCCTAATCCGCAAGCCGGAGGTTCGAATCCTCCCAGGCGCACCAGTTTATACCCGAAGCTAATGCGCCAAAAAGTCTTGCATGAAGGGAGTTTTCGGGTTTATAGTTCGGTGGAATGAGCAACCCGTTAGCCCCTTTTTATGCCCATAAATCAAAAACTAGCCCATCACTAGCCCAACCTGTTTCACACCTGCTTACTTTCCGTTGGTCTCTCGTTAACATACCTATCCCCTATCATCACATTCTGAAAAACATCTTCCAATACATTTTGGACATTGATAAATATGATATAATCCCTTTTCGGCGATAGGGGTTGATTTACAAAGGTTTTTTAACGATACGATATCACATAAACAATCTGGAACAACCCGGAATCAAAATCAAGGGACTCCTAATCCGCAAGCCGGAGGGACGAATCCTCCCAGGCGTACCATTTTGCTGTACAGAGCCATTTTCGGGTCTTTTACGGGCAATCCCCCGGCAGCCCCTAGCGAAACAGGGCAGCCAAGCTGCCCTGTTCCATCCGTAGGTCCAGATTCATGAAACCGAAACAAACTTGGACTATATTTTCATGGCAATGGCAGCAGCGCTTCTGGTAGCATCGGCAATTCTGCCGGTTTCCCTGGCATCTCCTGTCAGATAGACATTGGCAAACTCATCTTTGAGCTCAGCATACAAAACGTGATCCGGTCTCACCCCGACAGCGAGAACCACCTTGTCGGCCTTCAGCATTTTCCGCTCTCTGTTGCTCTCGAGGACAACTGCACCATCCTCGATCCGGACCAGCTTGTGCTTGAGCAGAACCGCCACGTTGTGCTTTTCCAGCTTGGGCCGGATATCATCGACATGCTGCATCCACATGCCCGGGGCGATCTCAGCCGCCATCTCCACCACGGTTACGCGATTGCCCCACTCGGCCAGCAACACTGCCGTCTCGAGCCCGGTCATCCCCGAACCGATTACAGCAACCTGCTTCCCGGTGAGCTTCTCCTCAAGGCCGTAGATCTCATCAACCGTGTGGACATTTTCATTATGGACGCCTTCAATATTGCCCGGCACAATGGGCCTGCCCCCCGTTGCCACGACAACGGCAGCGGGGTTCAGCTTCCTGATCTCCTCCGCCGTGGCCGCCGTGCGGTACCTGATCTCTACGCCGCACCGCTCTGCGCTGGAGAGCAGATCCTCAATGGACCAGTAGATCCGGCTTTTGCTCTCGTTCGCGGCGGCGGTAGCCACCTGGCCTCCCGCCCGGGCCTCTTTTTCCAGAACAGTCACCTGAAAGCCCCTGCGGGCGAGAATCTCCGCCGCTGTCAGACCGGCCGGACCGGCGCCGGCGACAACAACGCTTCTGTTGTTGCCGTCCTTAACCAGTTCCACTTTCTCCTTGCCGACAAAGGGGTTAACCGCACATTCGCTGTGCCCCCCGACAAAGGCGTTCACCTGCATGCTTTCGATGCAGTAGAGGCAGCAGATACACCTTTTGATCTCTTTCTCTTTTCCCAACCTGACCTTCTCCGCCCAATGCGGATCGGCGATATGCGGTCTTCCCAAAGAGATCATATCTTGGGCCCCTTCCTGAAGCTGCTGCTCCGCCTGCTCCGGGCTGCGGATCAGGTTGGCCGCGATCACGGGGATCTTCACCCTTTCCTTGACCGCCTGAGCCATATATTTTCTCCAGCCCAACTCGAAGGTCATCGGCTCAAGCCAGTAGTTAAAGGCATCATAGCCTGCTGAAGAGACATCGATGGCATCAATCCCGGCCTGCTCCAGCATCTGCGCCATCTTTACGCCTTCCTCCAGATCATAACCCACCCCGCTCCGGCCCACCTTAGCGTAACACTCATCGACCGTCAGCCGGACAACAATGGGAAAGTCCCCGCAGCGCTCCCGAATGCCCTGAATGATTTCGCGCAAGAACCTCATCCTGTTCTCCAGGCTGCCGCCGTACTGATCCGTTCGCCTGTTGGTATGGGGGCTGAGAAATTGTTGAATCAAATACCCGTGCGATGCATGCAGCATGACGCCGTCGCATCCCGATTTCTTCACCCTCACGGCACCGGCGATGAACTGTTCAATCAGCTGCTGAACCTCTTTATTACGCAGCGCCCGCACCCTGCCCCCGGCAAAGTAACTCGGCTCTACCTTGGAGGGACCCACCGATGAGGGGACCAGATCCCTATCGATCAAAAACTTGCCCATTGTGGGCGCAATCTTGTACAACAGCTTGCCATATCCCTTCCATAATTT
>JAAZIG010000058.1 GCA_012510325.1 Bacillota bacterium | reverse complement strand
CGGGGAAAGGAACGCAAACTGCTGCTTTCGTGCCATCCGCAGCGCGCCCGGATCCACTTCACTTCAGCACAACACCGCCGGCCGGAGCAACCGGCTCCCTTCTGCATGCTCCTGCGAAAATATATTTCCGGGGCGCGGCTCATCGCCATCAGCCAGCCTCCTCTGGAGCGGGTGCTCAAATTTCAGTTTACGGCGCACGAGGGGCTTCCCGCCGTAGTGCTCATCGCCGAGATCATGGGACGGCGCAGCAACCTGCTGCTAATTGACGACAGCGGAATCATCCTGGGTGCCGTTCAGACAGCCACCCGGGAGCAAAACCCCCGGCGGGCGGTCCTGCCGGGTTACCCCTACGAAGAGGTCCCCGCGCAGGAGAAACTTGATCTTCTCTCCACTCCACCGGAGGAGCTGTCCCAGGCGATGCATCCCCTTCTCGCAGAGGGGCTCAGCCCGGAAAGAGCGCTGGTTAAAGCTGCAGCAGGGGTCAGTCCCCTGGCAGCCCGGGAGCTGATCCACCGCAGCGATTGGGACGACGGGGCGCCGCAGGGCTCGCTGGAGCGGCTCCACAGTGAATTCAGGGCCCTGTTCAACCCTTCAGAGCGGCTCAGCGAAGCGTTCCTCTACCCCGGGCGAAAGCTGTACAGCTCCTACCCGCTGACGCACCTGCAGGCGGACTCCGGGCAGCGCTTCAACAGCATGAACGAGCTTCTCGATCATTTCTATGGAAAAATGGCGGCGGCAGCGGAGCGGGAGATCCTTCAGGGACAGCTTCGCACCCGGGTCAACCGACACCGCTCCCGCCTGGAAAGCAAGCTGAAACAGCACCGCACAGAGCTTCAGCAAGCCGAAGAGGCCGATCATTACCGGATCTGCGGTGAAACCCTGCTCACCTACGGCAGAGGAATTGGCCGGGGGGAGCGCGAGGCCGTTTTGCCCCATCTTTACGAGCCTGAAAAAACGATCACCATCGCTCTCGACCCCTCCCTCGGAGCAATGGAAAACGCCCAGAGATATTTCCGGCGCTACCGTAAAATCAGGGACAGCAGGGAGCATCACAAAAAACAGATCCGCCGCATCAGTAGAGAGCTGGATTACTGCAGTGAGCTGCTCTTCAGCATAGAACAGGACGACCGCGGCTCACTGGAGGAAATCCGCGAGGAGCTCATCGAAGCGGGCTTGATGAAGCCGCCGCGCAAAAAAGGTTTTCGCAGCAGCAAGAAAAGCCGTCCGCAGCCGCTATCATTTAAGGGATCCTCGGGAGCAACAATTCTGGTGGGCCGGAACAACCGCCAGAACGACTATGTGACCTTCAGGCTCGCCACCAAGCGGGATCTTTGGCTGCACGCCCGGGAGCTGCCGGGAAGCCACGTCATCCTCAAGGGCAGCTCCGACCCCCCTGCAGAGGACGACCTGCAGGAGGCGGCGCTGCTGGCGGCGTACTTCAGCCGCGGCCGCGACCTCCCCGCCGTGGCTGTGGATTACACCGGAGTGCGCCACCTGCGGCGCGGACCGGGCGGCAAACCCGGGTTTGTCCTCTACAATCAGTTCAAAACGATCACTGTTGATCCCCGGGATGAGAAAGTGAAACTGCTCCTGAAACAGCAGCACAGCTGAGCGAAGCTCCACTGCAGGCGCTCCAGGAGACAACCGCTCCAAAAGGGGTTCGCAGATCAGATCCTTCGCTACGCTCTGGATGATAGCGGTGGCTGGATCTCGTTTCCCAGGAGTGAGTCAAAGGCACCGTCCCCCTGACTCAGTCGAGGTAGTTTGTCTTCCTGAGCAAAGCGAAGGATCTAAAACGAAGCTGAAGCATTATGGGTACATTTCGCTTTGTACTCCCCCGCTATGCTGAAAATAAAACAGGACAATATTAACGCAAATCTTTCAGGCTCCGCTTCTAGGATAGCAACGAAGTTCGCAAATCAGATCCTTCGGGCTACGCCCTCAGGATGACAGCGGTGGCCGGATCTCGTTTCCCAGGAGTGAGTCAAAGGAACCGTCCCTCCTACTCAAAAGGATGACAGCGGCGGCTGGTTCTCAACCCAGGAGTGAGTCAAAGGAACCGTCCCCTTGACTCAGTCCGAGTCAGTCAGTCTGACTCAGGAGGTGCGGTGGTGCTCTCGCAGGTAGCGCAATCCTTCACGGAAGTGGGGCGGCAGGGGGGCGGAGAACTGAAGAAGACGACCGCTGCGCGGATGGATCAGGGTGAGGCGGCAGGCATGAAGCGCCTGCCCCCGGCGCAGGGGCGGCGGCAGATCCGCCGAACGAGCCTTTCCGTAGAGGGGATCGCCGACAAGAGGGTGCCTGATAAAACTCAGGTGAACGCGGATCTGGTGGGTTCGTCCGCTCTCCAGCGACAGCCGGAGCAGGCTGAAGGGGCCGGGATAAGCGAGCGTCCGGTAGCGGGTCACCGCCTCCCTGCCTCCGGGAACCACCGCCATCCGCAGGCGGTGCCGGGGATGGCGGCCGATGGGCGCCTCGATCCGGCCCGCCGCCGGGCGAACACGCCCGTGGACCAGGGCCAGGTACTCCCGCTGCATGGTGCGCGATTTCAGCTGGGCGGCGAGTGACCGGTGGCTGTGATCGTTTTTTGCGACAACGAGCAGTCCGGTGGTATCCTTGTCCAGGCGGTGGACGATTCCGGGCCGTTCCTCTCCCCCCACGGTGGAGAGAGAGCGGCAGTGATGGAGCAGGGCGTTGACCAGGGTACCGCTGTCGTGACCCGGCGCGGGGTGAACCACCATCCCCCGGGGCTTGTTGATCACCACCAGATCGTCATCTTCGTAAACGATATCCAGCGGAATCTGCTCGGCCCGGAGCGGCGCCGCGCCGGGCTCCGGAAGAAGAAAGGTCACCGTATCGCCCCGGCTGAGCCGGTGGCTCTTCCGGGTGCAGGGCCGGTCATTGACGTAAACAGAACCCTCCTCAATCAGCTTCTGGGCCCGGCTGCGGGTAAGGCCCGCTCCCGCACCGGTCAGGAATAGATCCAGCCGCCGTCCTTCGTCAGGCAGGGCGGCCCTTACTTTAATGCGCTCATCCATCCCCGGGCCCCCTCTTCGCCGCAGTCCGTCCAACAGCATCGCCAGTGCCCTGTTTTTCACTTTCCCGGCACGGCTTCACCCTACTTCCCGGCGGCCTTTTTGGGTTTTTTTACGCTGCTCCTCCGCGCCGGAAGGACAGAAAGGTAGAGCATCAGCGAAAGCGCTACGATGGCCAGAGCCAGGCTGAACAGCTGAGCCTGGGTCAGCCCTAACCAAAAGATGGGCTCTTCGCGGAAGAACTCGGTGGTAAAGCGAAGTATGCCGTACAGTGCGCAGAGCGCAATGAGGGTAAAACCGGTGTAAGGACGATAACTGCGCAGCAGTTTAAGAATGATGAAGATGACGACGGCTCCGCCGGCGGCGTAGAGCTGGACCGGATGGCGGGGCAGGTTGTCCACCACCGGTATGACCACCGCCCAGGGCACCGTGCTGACCCGACCGTAACAACAGCCGT
>JAAZIG010000374.1 GCA_012510325.1 Bacillota bacterium | reverse complement strand
GCCGCCGCCGCTCCCGAGAGGTACCCGAGCAGGAGCGCCGGTCCCAGGGCGGCGGCGATAGCCTTGCCGCGGTAATTTGTCCGCACGGCCCCGGCCCGGTGGTACAGTTCTCCGAGAAGGCGTCCGCTGACGGCGCTCCCCAGGGGCAAGAGCAGCATCAGAAACAGGGCCCCGTTAGCTGCCGCCACCGGCCGGCCCCCTCTCCCGCCGCAGAAAGCGGCGCCGCCGCCGCCAGAGTTCGCCGAGGAGCGCCGCCCCCTGGCGGCCCCGGTGCAGAAAGGAGGCCGCCTCCCGGCCCCGTTCGCGGTGGCTCATCGCGGTGGCCACCTCGACAACGGGCCAGCCCTGCTGCAGCAGATCCAGGGTCAAAGCCGCCTCCAGCCCGAAGCCCCGCGGGGGAAAAGAGAGCTCCTCCAGCAGTCCCCGGTGGAGCAGCCTCTGCCCGGAGAGGGGCTCCTTCATCACCTGGCCGGTGCAGCGGCGGATCGACCACGCCGCCATCTTCTTGACCAGGCCAAACCCGCCGCGGCGGCGCCCCCCGGGAAAGGCGGCGATGCTCATCGCCGCCTTTCCCGTCTGCAGCGGCTCCATGAGCCGGGAGAGCTCCGCCGCCGAATCGCCCAGATCGGCATCGATGAGCGCGACATAGGGGGCCGTGACCAGGGGAGCTCCGCGCAGGATCGCCCCGCCCTTGCCCAGATTGCGGCTCAGGCGGATCACCTGCGCCCCCGCCGCGGCGGCGGCGGCGGCGGTGCCGTCTCGCGAACCGTCATCGATGACCAGAACCCGCCTGACCTGCGGCAGCTTCAGCAGTGCGGCGACGGTGCGGCCGACGGTGGAGCCCTCGTTGTATGCGGGGATGAGCACATCGATCTCCATCTTTCTTTAGCCCCCCCGCTCCTGCTCCGGAAAGAGCCCGGCGCTCCCTTTGTCAAAACCGTAGTGCCCTTCAATATTTTCCGCAATCATCTGCAGCAAAGCGATCTGCCCCCAGACAGTATCGATATTGTCGACCAGGCTCACCTCCGGCCCGGCCTCGGCCAGGAGCCGGGGGGAGTCCTCCTCCCGCCAGGGGAACAGCACAATGACGCGGAGACGGCGCTCCTGCAGCTCCAGCCGGAGAGTCTCGAAACAATCTTCGGAGAAATAGGCCGCCGCCTCCAGCAGTAGGAGGCAGCAGTCCGGGGGGGACGGCGCCGTCCCCGCGGTCCGTTCGGACTCCCCCGCCGGCCCGGTCAGCGCTGCGGCCAGCGCCTTCGCCTCCCTGTGGGAGAGGGCCGGTTCGCCGGCACCGCCTCCGGGTATCCCGACAACGGAGGCCGCCGCCCCGGCCTCCTCGAGGAGAGCTTTCACGGCCGCCCTTTCCTCTCCCGGCGGGCCGATAATACAGATGCGCCGCTCGGCCAGGGCGCCGTGAAAGAAGCGCCGGAACAGCGGCTGCAGCGCCGCCCAGCGCTGCAGCTCGATCTCCTGACGGCGGCCGCTCTCGCGGAGCTGCTCCAGCCTGCCTTCCATCAGCTGAATCACATCGCGCTGATTGGCCACCAGGAAGCTGTCCCCCCAGGAGACCCCGATGAGAATGCCCAGGGCCAGAGCGATAAAGACCGCTGCAATCGCGGTTAAGTATTCCCGAAAATTAAAGATCTATCATCACTCCCCGCCCCCTTTTCGTCCTCTAGAGCAGCAGCTTCAGGCGAAAAATAAACAGACGGAACAGATGACGCACCACCGGAGAGAGGAAGACCATCGCCAGAAGGGGGGTCAGCCCGGCGGCAATGAAAAGGGGGATGAGCATTCCTCCCGCCCGGGGCTGATAGAGCCGGCTGACCCCCTTGGCGTCGATGAGGCGGTCCCCCACCTTCAGGCGCACCAGAAAGGTGCTGGCCATGCCGCGCCTTCCTTTCTCCAGAAACTCCGTCACTGAAAAATGCGCCCCCACAGCGACGATGAGCGCCGCCCCGAGATCGTGGGCCAGGATCAGGGCGATATCCTCGCTGGTTCCGGGAGCGCGGAAGATCCGGTAATCCAGGCCGAGACGCTGCAGCCTGTCCCGGCCGGGGATGCCCCGGCCGTCGGGATAGGCGTGCACGACCAGCTCTCTGGCCTGCAGCAGCGCCCGGTCACTGACGCTGTCCATATCGCCGATGACCAGATCGGGGATCAGGCCGCACTCCAACAGAGCGTCGCCGCCCCCGTCGACCCCCACAAGAACGGGCTTCTTCTCGTGGAGATAGTTTTTGATCACCCGCAGATCCTCGCGAAAACCCTTTCCCCGGATGACCACCACCGCCTCCCGATCCTGAAACCTGGTCCTGATGGCGGGAAGCGGCACCGCTCCGGTAACAAGCCCCCGCTCGCGATAGGCATGTTCCAGCGTGTTCATCACGAAATCCTCGATGACCGCCCCCCGCTGCTCCAGGGAGCGCTCGGAGAGCTTTTCACAAACACCGGCGGTCAGCTCATCGCCGCGGGCCGGGGCGAAACCGCACCGGTGGATCGTACCCCCGGAGACGCCGACGAGCTCCCCCTCCGCGAGAGCACAGAAAACTTTCTCCCCCAGGTTTTCCACCAGGTGCACCCCCCGCTGCAGCAGGTATTTTATGGCCAGGGGGGGGAAAATCCCGCTGCAGAAAGAGTCCCGGTTCAGAACCACTTTCACCCCGCAGCGCACCAGCCCCTCGGCGGCGGTCCAGTCGAGATCGCGGTGGGCGATGAGAGCGATCTCACCGGCGCGGATTCGCTGCAGCAATTTTTTGGTGGAGCGATCCTTGCGCACTTTCCCGATCCGCAAATCGCTTATTTTTCGTTTTAACAACCTGAAAAACATAGTAGCCTGCACACCCTCGCTTAGCTTTCCCCAGGGACCGCCGACATATAAACAAATCGATCCAGCCCTGCCGTAAAGGCGGTGAAATGACAAATATAAGCTCTCTAATTATGTCAACAAAAGGGGATAAAAATAGCCGCGCCGGACAATTTAAATAAGCCTCTTCAGGACAATTTTCTGAAAGCACAAGGGGAAAGGCGGCGCTGATAGTGAAACTGAAACGACATTATAAATATATTATTTTTTTCTTCATTGCGGCCATCGTCCTGTGGACGGGGTTGGCCGGCTGGCAGCTGCAGGTAAAGACGTTTAAAAATATCAGTATCCACCTCGGTGAATCGCATTATGTAAACCTGCGGCTCCCCTTCCTCTATGTGCGCGGCGAAGGGCCCGATGTGCTCCTGTTCAACGGCACCCCGCTGCCCGAGGGGTCCACCCCGATCAGCGCACCGATCGTTCTGAAGGGGCAAAATCTGGGGCAGGCCCGGCTCGAATTTTCCCTGTTCGGATTGATCCCGCTGCGCCGGATCACCGTACATGTTCTGCCGGAGATCAAGCTGTTTCCCGGAGGCCACTCCATCGGGATCAAGCTCCGCTCCCAGGGGGCCAGCGTCGTCGGCTACTACTATTTCAGCGTCGAGGGAAAAAATATTTCCCCGGCACGGGAGGCGGGAGTGAGAATCGGGGACAGCATCCTGAAGATCAACGGGGAAAAGGTCGAAGATGCCCTCGATGCGGCCAGGCTTCTGGACAAGAATAAGGGGAATTCCCTCGAGCTGCTCATCAGCCGCCGCGACAAACTGATCGAGCTTTCCCTCACACCGCGCTACTCCATCGCCGATTACAGCTACCGGATCGGGCTTTACCTGCGCGATTTTGCCGCCGGCGTGGGGACGCTCTCTTTCTACAACCCGGCCACGGGCAGCTACGGCGCCCTGGGACATATTGTTCTCGATTCCGATACAAACCGACCGATCAACTTGAGCGAGGGCTCCATCGTCAAGGCAAAAATCGTGGAGATCAAGGCTGCTGAAAAAGGGCAGCCCGGTGAGAAGACAGGTGTCTTTGTCGACGGCAGTCTTGGAAATATCCTCAAAAATAGCGCCTATGGGATTTTTGGAAAAATTGAACGCTTCCCCGAAGCGGGGAACCCCTACCCCGATCCCCTGC
>JAAZIG010000373.1 GCA_012510325.1 Bacillota bacterium | reverse complement strand
TTGGAAAGATTCTTTATCGGCACAGCCGTGTCCAGCTCCAGCCTGTCGGCCAGGCGCAGAACATGGCTCCAGTCGCCGCGGCGCCCGCGCAGCTCATTCAAATAGCGCAGCGCCTGCTCCACTGTCAGGTTGCCCTCCATACTGAGCTCCCCGGGCAGATAACCGCTGCGGGAGCGGACCGCAACGGGATCTTTTGCCGGATCGATGCCCAGCACGCGCATCCGTCCGGATTGGGGACGGATCAGATCGAGCAGGCAGCGGATGGTCGTGGTCTTGCCGGCACCGTTGGGACCGAGAAAACCCAAAATCTCGCCCCGCTTCACCCGGAGATTCACTCCGCGCAGCGCTTCAACGGATCCGTAGGCCTTGGTCAGCCCTTCTATCTCGATAGCCGCATGATTCCTCATAATTATCCTTTCACCGGTCCCACACCGGGGACCGCCCCCGAAACAGCTCTCAAATAAGACATCTAATATTATATCCTATTCCGGTTATTCTGGCTATTTGCCCGGGAGCGCTGTTGCTCATGTGTGGGAAACTGCAGCTTGGCTCATTCTTGGGGCGGTGCGGAAACCGCGCGGTAGCGGCAAGGGTGACGGCCTTGGGGGGGGCGCCGGTCAAACAAACCCGCAGGTTCACCGGCATATCGCTCAATCAGGGCAGACCATAAAGCACCCTTTGCTCAAAGGACTGCCGGCCGCCCTGAAATAGATCAACGCCGCGATGTCAGGAGGTCAGGGCGATATCGCCCCCGGAGGGGTAGCTGACCGCCGGCTCCACTTCCGGGAAGGGGACAATGACGGGAACGTCCATATGTTCGATAATGTGAACGTGGATCTGGTAGACCTCCTCGATATTCTCCGGAGTCATGCTCTCCAGGCCGCCGTACGAGAAAACCCGCGAATCCTTGAGGAACAAAAAGCGGTCGCAGTACCGCAGAGCCAGGTTGAGGTCATGGATGACGATCGCCACGGCGATCTTATGCTCCCGGGCAATTATCTTAACCATGCGGAGCACTTCATGCTGATTCCGGGGGTCAAGGTTGCTCGTGGGCTCATCAAGAAGCAACAGCTTCGGCTCCTGAGCGAGCGCCCGGGCAAGCATGACCTTCTGCCTCTCACCACCGGAAAGTTCCGAGACGCTGCGCAAGGCAAAGTCTTCCAGCTGCATCTGCTCGATAATTCTATGGACAATCTGCATATCTTCCGTGGTTGCATCCCAGGTGATATAAGGCTTGCGGCCCAGGAGAATCGCATCGAACACCGTCATATTGAGCGACACATTGTTCTGCGCCACATAAGAGATATTGCGGGCCATCTCGTTTCTCGTCATCCTGGAGACGCTGTTGCCGTCAATCAGCACTTCGCCCCTCTGGGGAGGGCAGATCCGGTTGATACACTTGAGCAGGGTGCTTTTGCCGGCCCCGTTGTTCCCCAGAATGGCCACACATTGATTCCGCTCCAGGGAAAAGCTGATATCCTGCAGCACATTTTTAGTGCCCAATTTATAAGTAAAGGTGACCTTGTTGACCTCAAGCACTTCTCTCCAACCCCCTGAACAGTAGATAAAGAAACATGGGCGCGCCTAAAAATGAAGTGATCGCCCCGATAGGCAGAATAACCGGCGCGATTACCAGCCGACCAAAGGTATCCGCCAGAATGAGCAGCAGCGCCCCGGCAGCCGCGGAGCAGGGAATCAGGTAACGGTAATCGTTGCCTACAAAGCGGCGCATGATATGCGGTGCCACCAACCCCACAAAACTGATAATCCCCACAAACGAGACCGCCACCGCCGCAGTGAGCGTTCCGATGCCCATGCCCGCGAGCATGACCATCCTGGTATTGACCCCCAGA
>JAAZIG010000372.1 GCA_012510325.1 Bacillota bacterium | reverse complement strand
TTTGTCCATGACTATGAACTCTATCTTGAGGAGGGCCGGCTCTATGTGGCAAAACGCCCTCCCATGGGTGAGGAGATCCTGGAAAGCGGACGTTTGATCTTCCAAGAGGGCAGGCCGGCCATGGAAGGGGAGACCCATCCCTCGCCCCCTTATGAGCCGGAGGAGACGATCGGGATCGGCTTTCAATCCTTTTCTTCTCCGGTGGGTTACACCCGGGCCGGCCACAAGGCCATGCTGGATCGGTCGGGCAACCTTCTCTTACCCTTCGTTGATTCTGTGCCAGGTTTGTGCCCTCCTGTCAAACTGGACAGCCGGTCAGATTTTGAAGCATTCTACCGGGAGATGGCGGTTCACTTTGATTTCAATTTGGAGGATACCGATTCGCCGGCTTTCTCCCGCCTGGCTGACCAGTACACGGACGAATTCTTCCGGGACAATACCCTTTTGCTGGTTTTTCTGGTTGAGGGAAGTCCGGCCAACCGCTCTCTGGTTGACTCCATCACCCTGGACCGGGAGGGGAGGATGGAGATCATCATCCGGCGCTGGTCGCTTCCAGGAGACCAGGTCAGGACCGGGCGGTTTTTGGCTGTGAATGTCTCAAAAGAGGATATCGCGGCCATGGTCATCTGCCAGGTCTTGGCCGTTCCTTAGACCGCTCCTGCGGAAGATTTCTCGTTCAAAAGGGGCCCTTTGACACTTATCGATTCGATGGGTCTGAACCGGCAGATGAGGCGGTCCTGCAGCTGAATGGCGAAAGGGAATTCCTCTTATCCCTGTCACTTTTGAGTTCTTACCTGGCCCACGGTCACTAGAACCTAGATGGTCAACATCTGATGCCCCTTTTGAATCTTTTGCCTGGATTGGATTCGTTTTGGCGTAGGAGGCCAGTTAAAAACCCCGGAAATCGTTTCCGGGGTTTTAGCTTCCGACCTTTCTCAGGCGCCGGTGCCTTTCAGCAGGAGTAAATGGTCCTGCTCTGGCTACTTTTTACCACTTCTTTCTTTCGGGAAGTGCCCTTCTTCCTAGAAACAGGCCCGCTGCCGCCAGGGCCAGTCCGACGGCCCAAAAGGACGGTGAGGCAAACGCCCAAGTTTGGGGTAGCGCTAAAAAAGGGCTCTGCTTATTCCTGGGGGTGACCGGGTCATCTTCTGGCATGATTTTCGGATCATCCGGCGGCACCACGATCTCTTCCCCGCCACCGGCGGAGAAGGTCCACTCCAAAACAAACTGTTGCCCCTGAAGAGAGTTATCCGCCGCCTGATCCAGGGAGAGGAGGAAAAGAAACTCCCTGGCTTCCTCCCCGGGAGCGACCGCGCCGACTTCGATCCGTTCCAGCTTTTTCAGGGGCCCGCTGTACCATAAGCAAGTTTTGTCGAGGCCTTGCTCGACGACCTCCATCTGCAAACCGTCATAGCCGTACAGGGCGAGCCCCCCTTGATCACACGAGAGCATCTTCTTGTCGATGAGCAGGTCAAAATCGCTGTTACCGCAGTTGCTTATCCTGACGGAGGTGGCTTTCTCGGCAGCGCTGCAGCCGGGGTACAGATTTTCAAAGGTGAAGGGGTTGTCAGAGTGCTCTATCTGCAGCCCGGCCTCGCTTCCCGCGATCACCAGATTACCCTGTGCACCGGCGGCAAAGGAGTGCTTATAGAGTGCAGCTCCCGTCCACAGCGACAGCACGGGCAGAAGAGGGAAAAGCAGAAAGTAAAGGATGAACCGGTTTTTCTTTTTCATCTCCACAGACCTCCTGTTAACTGTTCAGCCGGCAGCACCGCGCCGCCTAGCGGCTTGCCTGTCGGGGCGGATAACGCCGGGGTGTTCTCTGCACGGGCTGTCCAATCTCGCCCAGGTTGTAGCAGTAAGCGCGCTGCCCCGAAAAGATAAAAAATGAATGGCCGCGGTTCTCGCCACCGTTGCAGTGATAAAAAACAGGTTTCTCCAGCTCCTCGGCGATCTTCAGCAGATCCTCAAAGGTGGCCACCGCCAGCAGATTGTGTCCGGATAGCGAAACCTTTCCGGCGCATTCAACGATACGCTCGCGATGCTGTTTTAAAATGCGGGAGAGCCTCCGCTGGGCCGCGCCCGGCTTCTTCTCCGCAGCGGTCATCTGGGAGCACAGCAGCAAGGCGAAGGCCAGTACCGCAGAGAGCAGGGCGAAACCCCACCTGGCTTCAGCATGGTACGGAACCGGCTCTAGCCTGGTTGCGGCGATGCCCCCGCTCCCCTTGCTCTTCAGCTCCTCCTCCACGGTAAAAACAGTCTCTCGCAAAGGAACAATCAGCTTCGGGGCAACCGTTTCCCTGAGCTGCCCCTCGGGAGTGTCGGCCTCCACGGTGGCGCTGTAGAGCACTTCCAGGGTGAGGCTTTGTGGAGAGTAATTCGTCTCTTCGACAATACTTTTGGCCAGGGCGGCATATTGGGAAAAAGGGATCGCTACGCTTTCCTGCACCAGCACCTCTGTTCCGCTGACCGCAAAAGGCTTCGGCGGCAGCAGCAGAAAACTTTTCTCCCAGAGCGGATGATTTTCCGGGCCGCTCCGGGCGATGATGTGAGCGCTCACCGAATATTCGCCCTTCAACTCCGCCTCCTCTTCCGCAGTAAAATGAAAGGTGAACTCCGTCTCCAGAGAATCGG
Organism: Bacillota bacterium; assembly: GCA_012510325.1. GTDB lineage: Bacteria > Bacillota > Dethiobacteria > DTU022 > DTU022 > JAAZPQ01. The sequence goes on along the minus strand of JAAZIG010000372.1, from coordinate 1,789 downwards.
TCAGGGCTCTGAGATAGGCTCTGTCGGGGCCGAGGTGCAGCTGGTCGTAAAGTTTGTTCGGCTGCAGCCGGACCCGGTAATCGACGGTGCTCTCATAGGTGTACGGCCGGGCGGTATACTCAACAGCTGTTTTGGCCGGCCGGGCATAGCTCCAGAACAGTCCGGCCAGCGCCCCGAGAAGAAGCAGGCTCAGCCCGAGAAGCAAGCCCAGTCTCATATTCCCTTTCAGGATCGTTTTTTTCATCGTAAAAGCCCCCTTATCCGTCTTCGAGGTCCCTTCTGCTCCAGAGAGCGTCTCCCGCTGTCAAGTGAACCCCTTTTAACTGCTGCGACTGCGCGTCCAGATGGCCACCCAGCCGGCCTTGGGGATGGTGTAGACAATCGTGCCCACCACCTGCTCGGGCAATACCGGAGCAGCGTCCCGGTTTTTGTTGGCGTCCCCCTTGGTCCAGTAGAGCGGCCCGCCTGCTTCATCCGCGCCGATCTCCACGACCCGGTGGGTGATCCTCATCTGCTCCTCTGCAAACAGAATGATGTCGCCCGTCTTGATCCCGGCATCAGGCTCTCTTTTGACGATTACCACATCGCCCATCTCGATCTGCGGCGACATGCTCCCGCTGACGATGGCGCTGGGGAAATAGCTGAAGACGCCGACAGAAAACCAGATGATGAGCACACAGATGGCGCTTGTGGCGATCCAGCCGAAGGGGTTTTCCCCGGTGCCGCGATATTTTCTTGCCCCCGGCGACTCCTCCAGGAAAAGCTGGTGGGTCAGGACCAGGCCGAAGGCGGGGGCAAAGGTGCCCACCAGCGCCTCCGTGATCCACCCCAGATCGGGCAGCACAGGTAAAAACCAGCGGGAGGCGAGCAGGACGCCGCGGTAGATCGCCGCGGGCAACGCCCCGCCCCAGAAGGCCAGGTACGAGGCCAGCACATTTTCCGAGAGCGCCGGCAAAAAGGTGCCGCCGATGAATTTGGCCGCCTCGAGACCGCCGCTGATTCCCGCCATCCTGGAGGCGGTAAACCAAAAAAAGGTGAACCCCACCGCAGTGAGCACAATTCCTGCCGCCGGTCGTCTGCGAAAAAAAGTGTTCAGAAACCAGGCCCGGCTCAGCTCCATGCCCGCCACCATGGCACCCAGGTAGCAGATGTTCACCAGAATCCCCGTACCGCTCAGGTCGTAGGGGCTTTTGCCGAACCCCTCGAGCAGCCCGGCGGCATAAGCGGCCCCTGCGCCGGCCAGAGCACAGATCAGCGCCAGCCAGCGAAAAAAGTTACGGAGCTTTCGCTTCGCCGCCGCCCTCCGGGGGGGGCTCCTTAAAACAACAAGAGCCAGCCCTCCCCACAGCAGCGCCGGCAGGCCGTAGCTGCCCCAAAATCCCTCGGGGACCCACCCCGGACGAAAATTTTGCAGGGAATAGATCAGCCCAATAATCGATATTAAAATGAGTGCTCTGCGGAACTCTCCCCCCGCCGCCCTTCTCCCGGAGATTCTGGTCAACACCGGTGACCCCGCCCCTACTCCGAAGCGCCCGCGCCTTCGCCGGCCGGGGGCTCCTCTTCATCCGCACCGCCGCCGGCGGAGTCCGCCCCGCTGCCGGGCTCAGCTGTATCCTCTTCAACCCCGGCTTCCGGTTCGCTATCTGCCGCGGTTCCCGGATCCTGCGCGGCGGCGCCGGGGTTTTCCTCCCCGGTCTCAGCGGCGTCCGGAACTGCTGCTTCCGTTTCAGCCCCTGCCTTCTCGGTCTTTTCCGGCAGTGCTTTCTCAGATGCCGCCTCGGCGCTGCCG
>JAAZIG010000371.1 GCA_012510325.1 Bacillota bacterium | reverse complement strand
CATGTGCACCGCACGCGGGGGAAAGGAACTTCGTCATTTTTGGGAGCATGCCGAGAGCCGGCGGCGTCTATATATATAAGAGCACAGTGTTCGGGGGAGGGGGAAGGCGGTGATCGCTTTTGGCGGAATGCTGGCGGCTCTTGCGCTGCTGGCGGTGGGGCTGTTCCTGTTGCCGGCTCCGGCGGCTGCTTCGGCCGTCAGTATCTTTACCACGCTCTGGCTGCTGGTCACGGGAATCTCCGCGATCGCTTTCGGCCGGGAGCTTTGGCGCCTGCTGCAGCTGCGGCGGATCCGGAGCCGCTGGCTGCTATCGTCTCAACAGAGGCGCCGCCCAGTGGTGCGCCGCTCTTCCCGGGTCACCTATCAGCGGGAACGGGAGCGGCGCTTAGATTGATCAATGTTTTTGGGGCGATGACAATCCAGTCAACGGCAATCTGGTAGTCCTTCCCTTCGACGGTCAGTTTACGCCCGTGCAGCAGGGAGACGGCCACCTCCGGCTCCAGCCCGCCGGCGGGGCTGCCGATGAGGGCGGCGGCGATCTCGCTGCTCAAACGCTTCAGCTCCAGCCGGACAAGGTCGTCGAGCTTCGCTCCGTTGATGGAAAGTTCGATGGAGCGGATCTTCTCTTCCGGGCGGTCCGCCCACAGCGCTTCACTGCGAGTGAGCCTCTCAGTAGTCTCGAAAAGCTCCACCTTTAGCTTCTCTCGTTGCCGGTAGAGTGTCTCCATACTCTTGGCCTGATAGAGATGAATTAGCAGAGCCCCGGCGATTAGCCCCAGGATAAACAGGCCCCAGCCCCGGCGCATCCTACCGGTTCGAGCCCAGGGAGGTGATCAGCAGGTGGCCCAGGTGGGCCCCCAAAAAGGCGCTTAAAATGATAAACAGCTGCCTGATGAGGTTGAAAATCTGTTTGTCGAGAACACCGGCCTCAAAAGTTCGGATCACCCCGAAGGTTCCCCCGAGAGCAGCAACCAGGGCCCATATCTTCAGCTCCCCGGAGAGCTCCAGAGCGGTTTTTAACGGGGGCCTTTGCAGCAGAACCGCACCCAGCGAGCCGACAAGACTGCCTCCCAGGCTCACCCCCAAAGCAACAAAAAAGGTCAAAACGAGGGTTACCAGAAAGCGTTCACCAGCCATGGTCGATCATCCTTCCTGCAAATTAATATGCCTCGGAGAGGAAATAGTTGCCGGGAAGTAGAAATAAGTTGAGCAGCTCGGATTGTCAAACGGAGTGTGAAAAATGTCGAAACAGAATTTTGTCCACCTGCACTGTCATACAGAGTACAGCCTCCTTGACGGGGCGGCCCGAATCAAGGGGCTGATCCGCCGGGCGGCGGAGCAGAAGATGCCCGCGGTAGCCATCACCGATCACGGAGCCATGTTCGGGGTGGTCGATTTTTACCGCGAAGCCCTGCAGGCCGGGGTGAAACCGCTCATTGGCTGCGAGGTCTATGTGGCTCCGCGCTCGCGTCACCAAAAAGAACCGAAGTTGGACGATCACCAGTACCATCTGACCCTCCTGGCAAAAGATCAGACCGGTTATCGCAACCTCATGCGGATCGTCTCCGCCGGCTATATCGAGGGTTTTTACTATAAACCAAGGGTCGACGAGGAGATCCTTTCGGAGAACAGCTCCGGGCTCATCGCCCTTTCCGGCTGCCTCGCCGGGAAGATTCCCGCGCTGCTGTTGCGGGGCCGCGATGAAGAGGCCCGCAGCCTCGCGGGCCGCTACGGGGAGATTTTCGGCCCGGGCAACTTTTATCTTGAGCTGATGGAGCACGGGCTTGCGGAGCAGGGGCCGGTAAACAGAGCTCTCTGCAGCATCGCCCGGGAGACTGGAAACGGTCTGGTCGCAACCAATGATGTGCACTACCTTTCCCGCGAGGATGCCGTCATTCACGATGTTCTGCTCTGCATTCAAACCGGGAAGACGGTTCACGATACCGAGCGCATGAAATTTGAAACCGACGAATTTTATTTCAAGAGCGCCCCGGAGATGGCGGCGCTTTTCAGCGAGGTTCCGGAGGCGCTGCAGAACACCCTGAAGATTGCCGAACAGTGCCAGGTTGATTTTCGCTTTGACCAGCGCTATCTCCCTGAATTCAATCTTCCCGAGGGGGTTGCCGATGCCGGGGAATACCTGGGCCGCCTCTGCCGCGAAGGGCTGCAGAGGCGCTATCCGGAGATTACCGGGACGCTGGAGGAGAGGCTGGCCTATGAATTGCGCATTATCAACCAGATGGGCTTCGCCAACTATTTTCTCATCGTCTGGGACCTGATCAAGTATGCCCGCAGCGACGATGTGCTGGTCGGCCCGGGGCGGGGCTCCGCCGCCGGCAGCCTGGTGGCCTACTGCCTCGGGATAACCGATATCGATCCGATCAGCAATGTCCTTCTCTTCGAGCGTTTTCTCAACCCCGAGCGCGTCTCCATGCCCGATATCGATATCGATTTTTCCGACGACAAACGCAACCGGGTTCTCAGCTACGTCTCGGAAAAGTACGGCGCCGAACGGGTCGCCCAGATTATCACCTTTGGAACCATGGCCGCGCGGGGGGCGGTGCGCGATGTCGGGAGGGCCCTGGCCTTTCCCTACGGTGAGGTCGACCGCATCGCCAAGATGATCCCCACCGAGATCGGCATGACGATCGAACGGGCCCTGGAGCAGAACAGGGAGCTGCAGGCCCTTTACCGCGACGAGGAGCGCTACCGCCAGCTTCTGGACACATCCATGGCGGTGGAGGGGCTGCCGCGGCACGCCTCCACCCACGCCGCCGGGGTGGTGATCTCCCGGGAGCCGCTGGTTCACCACGTCCCCCTGCTCAAGACCAACGATCAGACCGTGGTCACCCAGTTTCCCATGGGAACGCTGGAGCAGCTGGGACTGCTGAAGATGGATTTCCTGGGTCTGAAGACGCTGAGCATCATCGAAGAAGCCCAGGCCCATATCCGCCGCCGCCACAACCGTGAGATCGTGCTGAGCGAGATCCCGCTCGCTGATGCGGCGACGTACCAGCTTCTTTCCCAGGGTGATACCACCGGGATCTTTCAGCTCGAAAGCTCCGGCATGCGCAACGTGCTTCGCGAGCTCATCCCCAACAAATTTGCCGACATCATCGCCGTGGTCGCGCTCTACCGTCCGGGACCGATGGAGCAGATCCCGGTATTTATCAACAGCAAGCACGGCCGCGAGCCGATCAACTATCCCCATACGGTCCTCGAGCCGATTCTGAAGGAGACTTACGGCGTCATCGTCTACCAGGAGCAGATCATCCAAATCGCCGCGACCATGGCCGGCTTTCCCCTGAGTCAGGCCGACCTGCTGCGCCGCGCCATCGGGAAGAAGAAAAAGAAAATCTTGGACGAGCAGCGGGAACTCTTTGTTGACGGCTGTCTGGAGAACGGCTACAGCCGCCGTCTGGCCGAGGAGATCTACGATCTTATCCTGAAATTTGCTTCTTACGGGTTCAACAAATCCCATGCCGCCGCTTACGCCCTGATCGCCTACCAGACCGCCTACCTGAAAGCAAACTATCCCGTTGAATTCATGGCGGCGCTGATGACGGGCTACTGCAACAACAGCGATAAAGTGGCCTCCTACATCGCCGACTGCCGGCGTCAGGGGATCGAGGTGTTGCCGCCCGATATCAATGAAAGCGAGATCAACTTCACCGTTGTCGACGACAAGCGGATCCGCTTCGGCCTCGCTGCGGTAAAAAATGTCGGCACCGGGGCCATCGAATCGATCCTCGAGGTGCGCCGCGAAAAATCCTTCCGCTCCCTCCGCGACTTCTCTTCCCGGGTGGACGGACGCCTCTGCAACCGCAAGGCCGTGGAAAGCCTGATCAAATGCGGCGCCTTTGACACTTTGGGCGGACACCGGGCTCAGTACCTGGCCACCCTGGATGAATCTGTCGCCGCCGGCCAGATCGCACAGAGGGAGCGGCAAAACGGCCAGATGACCATGTTCTCGCTGATGGATCCGCAGAGCAAAGAGGAACTTCTCCAGGACCGCCTGCCCGATATCGCGGAGTTCTCCGACAAGGAGAGGCTCGCCCTGGAGAAAGAGATGCTCGGGTTTTACATTTCCGGACATCCGATGGAGCAGTACCGCCTCATCCTGGAGCGGATGAACGGCCTGACCTGCTGCAACGAGCTGAAAGAGCGCCGCGACAAGAGTGCGGTCAGTCTGGGGGGGATCATCAGCCACGTCCGCTCCATCTATACGAAGAGGGGCAAACCGATGGCTTTTGTCACCGTCGAAGATCTCACCGGCAGCGTCGAAGTGATCGTGTTCAGCGATCTTTATGAAAGGCGCACCGAGATCTTTCAGGAAGACACCCCCCTGCTGATCAAGGGCCGGGTGGATTTGAAAGAGGAAGAAGAGCCGAAGATCATCGCCGAATCCGCCATGCTGCTGCCTCGTGAGACCAGGCAGCTCTTTATCAGGATCGGCGCCGCCACCGCTCAGGGAGAGCTGGCCACCCTGAGAAAGATACTCCAGTCGGCCACCGGCGAGCTGCCGGTATATCTCCATTTTGAACGGGAGAAGAGAACGATCCTCTTGGATGAAAGTTTTCAGGTTCCCGCGGAGCCGTCTTTCCTGGAGAAGATCAGGGTGCTGCTCGGTCCCGATTCCGTCCGCCTGGTGGAGTTAAAACCGGGCCGGGAGCACACCCTAATGTAGGGGTAATCAGCCATGCAAAAGATCGCGGTTTTAACCAGCGGCGGGGATGCACCGGGGATGAATGCCGCCATCAGGGCGGTGGTGCGGACGGCGCTCTACCACCAGCTGGAGGTTTACGGCATCGAGAGGGGTTTTGCCGGACTCTGCAGCGGCAGCGCCCTGAGACGATTTACCATAAACTCCGTGGCGGGAATCATTCACCGCGGCGGCACGATCCTGCATACCGCTCGCGCACCCGGGTTTGAACAGAGAGAAGTTCAGGTCGCCGCCGCCCGCCGCCTGCGGGAGGCGGGGATCGGGGGGCTGGTCGTGATCGGCGGAGGCGGCTCCTTCTGCGGTGCCGCAGCGCTCCAGGAGCTGGGAATACAGACTGTCGGCCTTCCGGCGACGATCGACCATGATATCCCCGGCACCGACGGCGCCGTCGGTTTTGATACGACGGTCAACACGATCCTCGATGCCATCAACCGGCTTCGCGATACGGCCACCGCTCATGAACGCATCTTCGTGGTCGAGGTTATGGGCCGGGAAAGCGGTTTTATCGCTCTGGCCGCCGGGATGGCCGGGGGGGCCGAAGCGATCATCGTTCCCGAGGTGAAGCCCGATCTGGAGGGGATCTGCCGCCGCCTGCAGGAGGGGATCGCCCGCCGGAAAACGCACAGCCTGATTCTTGTCGCCGAAGGCGCCGCGGGGGCTTACGCCGTCGGTGAGGAGGTGCACCGGAAAACCGGCCTGGAGACGCGGGTCACTGTTCTGGGTCATATCCAGCGCGGGGGCAGCCCCACAGCGGCGGACCGCCTGCTGGCGAGCCGCATGGGGGCGGCGGCGGTGGAGCTGCTGCGCAGTGATACGGGGGGACAGATGCTCTCTCTAAAAGGCGGTGAGATCACTGCGGCGCCCCTGCAGACAGGCACCGCCGGCCGGAGAGCCTTTCCGCAAGATCTGTATGCGCTTTCCTTGATTCTGGCACGTTAATTCAGACGCCGCAAGAGAGGAGGACTGTCATTGCGTCGGACTAAGATCGTTTGCACTATCGGGCCTTCCACGGAGACACCTGAGGCCATCGCCGCTCTGATCGAAGCGGGCATGAATGTTGCCCGGCTGAACCTCTCTCACGGAGTAAGCGAGGAGCACTGGCGCCGACTGCGCCTTATCAGCGAGACCAGCAGTTCTTTAAACCGCATCGTCGCGATCATGGTTGACACCCGCGGTCCGGAGGTGCGCATCGGCAAGCTCGAGGGGGAGGAGCTCCACCTTGAAGAAGGTGATCCCCTGATCCTGAGCGCTGTTCCCGGGAAGAGGGCGGGGGAAAGGATACCGGTCAACTATCCCCGGCTTCACTGCGACCTGGCGGTGGGCCGCTTGATCTATATCGACGACGGCCTGATCACGCTGCAGGTGGAAGCGATTACCGGTGAGGAGATCCGCTGCCGGGTGATTCAGGGAGGGCTTCTCCAGAGCAACAAGGGACTGAACTTGCCGGGAAGCCGGATCGGGCTTCCCTCCCTGGGCGCCGCCGATCGCGCCGATCTGAGAAAGGCGCTGGCTCTGGGCATCCACTTTATCGCCGCCTCTTTTTCCCGCGACCGCGATGATATCGTGGAGCTGCGCCGCTTTCTGGAGGAAGAGCACAGCGAAGTGAAGATCATCGCCAAGATCGAAAATGACAGCGGTTTGAATAATTTTGAGGAGATCCTGGAGCTGTCCGACGGGATCATGGT
>JAAZIG010000370.1 GCA_012510325.1 Bacillota bacterium | reverse complement strand
GCGCATTCTTCTGCGCATTTCCCACCATCCCGGGAGCGACGAACAGCCCCTGAAAGAAACTTCGCTTGTCGATGAAAGAACCGAGGCTGTCGTAGAGCCCCGGTGCCGTCAGCCTGCCGGCAACCCGGCGCACCAGATCGCTCCTTCCCACCACATAGCCCCCGCTGCGGGCCAGCCCCCCGCCCGGGTTTTTGATCAACGAGCCGGCGACAAGGTCGGCGCCGACGGCCAGCGGCTCCCTGTCCTCGGCAAATTCACCGTAGCAGTTGTCCACTACCACCCAGGTCTCCGGATAAAGCCGGCGCACCTGTTCAATTAACCGCTCCATCTCTGCATTGGTCAGGCCCCTGCGCTGCAGATCGTAGCCTGCCGAGCGCTGGATATAGGCGACCCGCGGCTGCAGCGCCGGGCCGAGCGCCCGCAGATCGGGATAACCGTCATCAGTAAAAGGCAGATATTGGTGGCGGATCCCCCACTCCGTCAGGGTGCCGCTCTCTGCACCCCGGTTGCCGATCACCGCCTGCAGGGTATCGTAAGGCGGCCCGGTAACACAGAGCAGCAGCTCACCGGGGCGCAGGAGCCCAAACAGGGTCACCGCAAGGGCGTGCGTCCCCGAGACAACCTGCGGACGGACCAGAGCCCTTTCCCCGCCAAATATATCGGCATAAGCCTGCTCCAGCTTCTCCCGACCGCGATCGGAATAACCGTAACCGCTGCTGTCCAAAAAGTCGCTTTCATCAACCCGCTGCTTTTGAAGAGCCTCCAGAACGCGGCGCTGGTTGACGAATTGCAGGCGATCGATCCAGGCCCACTTATCCTTAACCCGCTGCAGTGACCGGGCCGCCATCCCGGCCAGCTCCTCCGGCAGCTCCAGATCAATGAGCATACTCTTCTCAGCCATCTCCCGCCTCCCCCTCCGGCAGCCGCCCGGCGGCATCACCGTTCTCGGGAGGCTTGTGGTAGGCGGCCAGCTGCCGGGAAAGAGCCGCATCCACCTGCGCTTCCACCTCAACATAACCGGGGCGGTAGAGCAGGCTGCTAACGCTTCCAAAACGGCGGATCTGCTCCAATAGCTCCCCCTGGCTGTAGGGCAGATAAACCCTGACCAACTCGCCGGAGCGGTTCACCACCTCTTCGAGAGCCTCCTTGAGTTCTTCCAGACCGTCGCCCTGCCGCGCCGAGACAAAACAGGCTTCGGGATACTCCCGCCTGAAATAAGCTTCTTCCTCGGCAAAACTGCTCAGAGAATCGATCTTGTTGAAGACAAGCAGCTCCTTCCGGTGAAGCTCCGGGTCCAACCGGGCCAGATGCTCCCTGACGATCTCGATCTGCGCGTCATACTGCGGATGACTAAGATCGACGACATGGATGAGGATATCGGCGGCGACGATCTCCTCCAGGGTGGCCTGAAAGGCGGCGAGGAGCTGCTCGGGCAAATGTCTGATAAAGCCGACCGTATCGGTAAACAGAACTGTCCGGCCGTCACCGAGCTGTCCGCGCCTGACCGAGGTATCCAGAGTGGCGAAAAGTTTGTCTTCGGTATAGAGGGCCGCACCGGTCAGGGCGTTGAGCAAGGTGGATTTTCCGGCGTTGGTGTAGCCGACCAGCCCGGCCACGGGGTGGCGGCTTCTTCGCCGCTGCTGTCGGTGAAGAGAGCGGTGGCGGCGCAGACTGCCGATCTCCTTTTTCAGATCGCGAATCCGCCGGCGGATCGTCCGCCGGTCCACCTCGAGCTGCGTCTCCCCGGGGCCGCGCGTGCCGATGCCGCCGCCCAGACGGGACAGCTGCGGTCCCAGACCTGTCAGGCGGGGCAAAAGGTACTGCAACTGAGCCAGCTCCACCTGAAGTTTACCCTCGCGGGAGCGCGCCCGCCGGGCAAATATATCGAGGATCAGGGCGGTACGATCGACAATCTTGGCCCCGACGATGCGGTCCAGATTGCGCAGCTGCGACGGCGAAAGCTCATCGTTGAAGATGACCAGCCCGGCACCTGTCTCCGAGACCAAATCGGCCAGCTCCTGCGCCTTCCCCTTGCCGATATAACAAGCGGGATTCGGAGCATCCCTTCGCTGCACCATCGTCTCGAGAACCCCGGCTCCGGCGGTCTCCGCCAACAAAGCCAGCTCTTCGAGCGAGGCGGCGAATATTTCCGGCTCCGCCCCCGCATCTTCCAATCCAACCAAAATTGCCTTTTCCAGAACCAGTTAAAAAAACATCCCTTCCAGTTGATTTGTTCCTGCCATCATTTTACCACAGCGCTGCGGCTGGTTAAAGCAAACCCAATCCCAATGAGCCACGGGGACGGATCTCCCGGCCCACTTTCCCATTAATTGGACGTCTGATCTTGAGCCACGGGGACGGATCTCCTGGCCCACTTTTCCATTAACTGGACGTCTGATCTTGCGCTTGCTGAGGTGAGCCACAGGGGGGTGAGCCACAGGGACGGATCTCCTGGCCCACTTTCCCATTAACTGGACGTCTGATCTTGCGCTTGCTAGTATCCGGGCAATGGCAGTACAACTTCAGCAATCCAAGAAGTAGCGCTGGTGTGAGCCGCGGGGACGGATCTCATGGCCCACTTTTCGTGTACCACAGGGAATAGGGTGGCAGCGATGGCTGGCTTTCGTTTCCCATAGTGAGTCAAATCCTCCGTCCCGTTGACTCAGAAGAGCAATAGGGGTTCGCGGATCAGATCCTTCGCTACGCTCAGGATGACAAATATTACCTGAGCCACGGGGACGGATCTCCTGGCCCACTTTTCCATTAACTGGACGTCTGATCTTGCGCTTGCTGATATCTGGGCAGTGGCAGTACAACTTCAGCAATCCAAGAAGGCTGGTGTACAGATCCTTCGGGCTGCGCCCTCAGGATGACAACGATGGGCTTGCCCTCTCGATGACGGGGATGGCTTGCCCATAGATGAGCCACGGGGACGGATCTCCTGGCCCACTTTCCCATTAACTGGACGTCTGATCTTGCGCTTGCTGAGGTGAGCCACAGGGGGGTGAGCCACAGGGACGGATCTCCTGGCCCACTTTCCCATTAACTG
>JAAZIG010000369.1 GCA_012510325.1 Bacillota bacterium | reverse complement strand
TGGGCCTCCCCCGGTTTGCTGGACACTGAGATAAGATACTATAATTATCTCAGGAGGTGTGAATTATTGTGGCTGGGACTAGGAGGAGGTATACGGAGGAATTTAAGCGTGAGGCGGTGGCACTAAGCTATAGCCCTGGTAAGACCGTCAAAGAAGTGGCAGATGATTTGGGGATTAACCGTGGTATGCTAACCAGGTGGCGTTCAGAGCTGGAACGGCTTGATGAGCGAGCTTTCGCTGGTCATGGGGTACAAAGGCTAACACCTGAAGAGGAAGAGAATCTCCGACTAAAGCGTGAATTGGCCATTGTAACCGAAGAAAGAGATATCTTAAAAAAAGCGGTGGCCATCTTCTCAAAGAAACCGAAATGATTTATCGGTTTATCCGGGAGCACACAGGGAAGTTTGCTGTGGAGAGGATGTGCTGCGTATTTCATGTTTCCCGGTCTGGTTATTACCAGTGGTTGAAGCGTGAACCAGGTCCTCGTTTAAAGCGAGATGTGGTTCTGAAAGAGAAAATACTTGAGATCTATCATGAAGGCCGGGGTTATTACGGAAGTCCGCGTATCCACCGGCAATTGGCCAAGAAGGGCTTTCGTTGTGGCAAGAAAAGGGTGGAACGGTTAATGCGAGAACTTGGCATTAGAGCCAGGCAAAAGAGAAGATACAAGGCAACCACAGATTCAAATCACAAGCGGCCTGTGGCCCCAAACCATCTTGATGGGGTTTTCTCTGTTTCTGCGCCGAATCAGCGCTGGGTGTCTGACATTACGTACATTTACACTAATGAAGGGTGGCTTTACTTAGCTGCCATCATGGATCTCTATTCCCGTAGGATTATCGGTTGGGCCATGGGGAAACGGTTAACACAGGATTTGGTAGTCAAGGCCCTAAAAATGGCTCTTCAAAAACGTAGGCCTGGCCGAGGGCTTCTTCTCCATTCTGATCAGGGCAGCCAGTATGCCAGCCACTATTATCAGCATCTGCTTTGGCGCTACGGGATAATCTGCTCTATGAGCCGCAAAGGAAACTGCTGGGATAATGCTGTTATGGAAAGTTTCTTTCACACCCTTAAGGTCGAACTAGTATACAATTGCAGATTTGAAACCCGCTCCCAGGCACGACGTACTATTTTTGAATATATCGAGGTGTTCTACAACCGAATAAGGATACATTCAGCAATCGGGTACAATAGCCCGGAAGAATACGAAAAGGAAAGAAAAGTGGCTTAATCCAGTGTCTGTCTTATCGGGGGAAGATCAGTATTGGGCCGCCGGGAGTAAAAATGGGCCAGGAGATCCGTCCCTGTGGCTCAGGGAATTTCTGTCATCCTGAGGACGCAGTCCGAAGGATCTGATCCGAGAACTCCCATGACTCAGGGCCCGAAGGGGGAACACAAAGAGAAACGGGTCCGTGATGCATCAGCAACGTTTTAGATGCTTCGCTACGCTCAGCATGACAGCAGTGGCGGGATCTCGTTTCAGAAGTGAGTCAAAGTCAACGTCCCCTTGACTCAAGTAAAAATGAGCCGGGAGATCCGTCCCTGTGGCTCATTTGGAGAAGCAGGAGGTTTTCGATGGACTATTTGCTCTCAGAGAAGCAGCTCCGCCGCCGCGATGAGTTCCGCGCCTTCGCCCAGAGCGAAATAATTCCCGGTGGAAAAGGTTTTGCCCGGGAAAATATCAGGCGTGCGGCCCGCCGCGGTTATCTGGGACTGCCCCTGCCCCGGGAGCAGGGCGGACTGGGCGAGGATTTTACCACCTATATCCTGCTCATCGAGGAGCTCTCCAGGGTTTGCGCCTCCACCGGGGTGATCCTGGCAGTGCACACCTCCGTGGGCAGTTTATCGCTTCTCTACCACGGTACCGAGAGCCAGAAGCGGCGCTATCTCCCCGGGCTGACTCGCGGCTCGCTGCTGGGCGCCTTTGCCCTCACCGAGGCCGGAGCCGGCTCCGATGCCGCTGCCCTGCAGATGACCGCCGAGAGAACCGGCGAGGAAGGCTACTGTCTGAACGGGGTGAAGCTCTTTATCACCAGCGGCGGTGAAGCCGATCTCTACACGATTTTCGCTCGGACCGGGCCGGAAAAGGGAAGCCGGGGGATTACCGCTTTTCTGGTGGAGAAGGGGACGCCGGGGCTGGAGGTGGGCCCTCCGGAGAGAAAGATGGGGCTGCACGGGTCGGTGACGACAGAGCTTCGCCTCAGCGATGTGCGGTTGCCTGCAGAGAACCGCCTCGGCGGCGAAGGGGAGGGTTTCGCCATCGCCATGTCTTTACTGGACGGCGGGCGCATCGGCATCGCCGCCCAGGGTCTGGGGCTGGCCGGAGCCGCTCTCGATGAGACGGCGGCGCGGCTGTTCCCAAAAGGGGAGCGGAGGGGTGCCCGGATCGGGCAGGGTGATGCTTTTGCCCTGGCCGATCTCTACACCGGTCTGGAGGCGGCCCGGCTGCTGGTCTACCGCGCCGCCCGGCTCAAGGAGTCCGGTGCTCCCTGCAGCAAGGAGGCTTCCATGGCCAAGATGTTTGCCACCGATCTGGCGGTGCGGGCGACGACCCGCTGCTTGGATTTGTGGGGCCCGGAGGGGATGAGGGCGGAAAATCCGCTGAGCCGTTATTTTTGTGATGCCAAGGTGACCCAGATCTATGAAGGAAGTAACCAGATCCAGCGTCTAGTGATTGCCAGGGAGCTGTTAAAGGAAAAGAGATAACGAGAACTAGGAGGTAGGGACAATGGATTTTGTTCTAACAGACGAGCAAAAGATGACGCGGCAGATGGTGCGGGATTTTGCCGAAAACGAGGTTAAACCCAGCGCTGAGGAGAGGGACGAACAGGAGCTGTTCTCGCGGGAGCTTTTTGACAAGATGGGTGAGCTGGGGTTGACCGGGATTCCCTGGCCCGAGGAATACGGCGGGGCGGAAAGCGATTTTATCAGCTATGTCATCGCCGTGGAGGAGCTGTCCCGGGTCGATGCTTCGATGGGGACAACCCTGTCGGCCCATATCTCCCTGGCCGGATGGCCCATCTTCAAATATGGCAGCCACGAGCAGAAGAAGAAGTACCTCGAGCCGCTCGCTCTGGGGGAGAAGCTGGGCGCCTTTGCCCTCACCGAGACGACCGCCGGGACCGATGCCGCGGCGGCGCAGACGACGGCGAAGCTGGACGGCGACAGCTACCTGCTCAACGGGACGAAAATCTTTATCACCAATGCCGGCGATGCGGAGATCAATGTCGTCTTCGCCATGACCGACAAGGAGAAGGGCTCCCGGGGGATGAGCGCCTTCATCGTGGAGAAAGGGACCCCCGGGCTCTCTTTCGGCAAAAAGGAGCGGAAGATGGGACTGCGCTCATCGCCGACCCTGGAGGTAGTCATGGAAGATTGCCGGGTGCCAAGTGAAAACCTGCTCGGCAAGGAGGGCGAAGGCTTAAAGATTGCCCTGAGCACTCTTGACGGCGGGCGCAACGGGATTGCCGCCCAGGCACTGGGGATCGCCCAGGGGGCCCTGGATGAGGCCGTTGCTTACGCCAAAACGAGGGAGCAGTTCGGCCGGCCCATCGCCGATTTTCAGGCGATCTCGTTTATGCTGGCGGATATGGCCACGAAGGTGGAGGCGTCGCGGCTGCTGACCTACCAGGCTGCTTTTCTGGAGAATGAGGGGCTGCCCTACGGCAAAGCTTCGGCGATGGCCAAGCTGTTTGCTTCGGAGGCGGCCATGGAGATCACCACGAAAGCGGTGCAGATCTTCGGCGGCTACGGCTATACCCGCGATTACCCGGTGGAGCGCTTCATGCGCGATGCCAAGATCACCGAGATTTACGAAGGGACCAGCGAAGCGCAGCGCATGGTTATATCACGTTACCTGGTGCGGGAATAGGGGCGACAGATACCGGACCGGGCCGGGCGGGGGAGCGCCGGGTGCGCTGACCCGCCGGTGGAAAGGAGAAAATCAGACAACATGGCAGTAGAAGCAAAACAAGGCCTGGTGATGGTCTATACCGGGGATGGCAAGGGTAAGACGACGGCGGCTGTGGGGCAGGCCCTGCGGGCGCTGGGACACGGTTATCGCGTCTATATGATTCACTTCATGAAGGGGCGCGACTACGGGGAGTTCCTCGCCTCGGAGAAGCTGACCCACCTGACGATCGATCGGGCGGGACGGGATGAGTTCGTCAAGCGCGGCGATCCCGATCCTGTCGATGTCGAGCTGGCCCGCGCCGGCTTTGAGCGGGCGCGCAAGGCGATCGGTAGCGGCGAATACGATCTGGTGGTGCTCGACGAGATCAACGTGGCCGTCGATTACGGACTTATTGCGGAGGCGGATCTGTTCAGCCTCTTGGAGGAGAAGCCGCCGGCTGTCGACCTGATCCTGACGGGGCGGGGTGCTTCGCCGGAGCTGGTCCGGCGGGCGGATATGGTCAGCGAGATCCTGATGATCAAGCACCATTACAACGACGGTGTGGAGGGGCGCAAGGGAATCGAGTACTAGCTGGAGCGCCTGCAAACTTCCCTGTGCCGCCTGAAGACGGCGCAGGGAAGATCTGTTCAAGACGGCCGATGAGGGGGGCTGCGGATGAAACCGGTTCAGGAGCTGCTGCAGGGAAGCCGGCGGGCGCTGGCCCGCCTGATCACGCTGGTGGAAAACAGCGACCCGCGGAAAGAGGAGCTTTTGCGGCAGCTGTTCCCTCACACGGGGAAGGCTTATCTCATCGGGATCACCGGGCCGCCGGGGGCGGGGAAGAGTTCGCTGGTGAACCGGCTTCTCGGGGCGATGCGCAAGGACGGTTTTACCGTGGGGGTCATCGCGGTCGATCCGACCAGCCCCTTTACCGGCGGGGCGATCCTGGGGGACCGGATCCGCATGCAGGATCATGCCCTGGACCAAGGGGTTTTCATTCGCAGCATGGGGACGCGGGGCAGCCTGGGCGGTCTTTCCCGGGCGACCCGGGAAGCGGTGCAGGTGATGGACGCTTTCGGCAAGGATTTTATCATCATCGAGACGGTCGGCGTGGGCCAGTCAGAGGTGGATATCGTCAAGACGGCGGACAGCACCGCAGTGGTGCTCACCCCCGCCGGCGGCGACAGCGTGCAGACGATCAAGGCCGGCATTATGGAGATCGGCGATCTTTTTGTGATCAACAAGTTCGATCTGCCGGGGGCTGAGCGCACCGCCGCTGAAGTGAATATGATGCTCGATCTCAAGGAAGAGTCCGGCTGGCGGCCGCCGGTTTTGCCGGTGGTCTCGCTTTACGGGGAAGGGGTCGCCGAGCTGTGGCGCGCGCTGCTGGAGCACCGCCGCTATCTGCAGCAGCACGGCCTCTTCGAGGCGAGGCGCCGCCGGCGCGCCGAGGGCGAGCTGGGTGAGCTGGTAGAGTTCCTGGTAAAAAGCAGGGTTTGGGAGAATATCAGGACGCAGATTTCATTGGAACAATTGGTCGAATCTATCGCTCTGCGGCGGCGCGATCCCTACAGCGCGGCCCGGGAACTGCTCCGGCAGATCAAATTTCCCTTTTAAGCGGTAACGGGGAACGATTAAGGAGGAGCAGTAATGCCCGAAAAGAAGAAAGGGGCCGGGGGGAACGCTGTGGAGCGACCGGGGCCTTTTCAGACGATTTCCGGAAAAGAGATCAAGGAGCTGTACACCCCCGCCGACATTGAGGGATTGGATTACGGGCGCGATCTCGGTTCTCCCGGCGCCTATCCCTTTACCCGGGGGGTGCGGGAGGATATGTATCGCGGACGCCTCTGGACGATGCGCCAGTTTTCCGGTTTTGGCGATGCCGCCGCTTCCAACCGGCGCTACCGTTACCTGCTGGAGCAGGGCCAGACGGGGCTGAGCGTGGCTTTCGACATGCCCACGATCATGGGGTATGATTCCGACCATGACCGTTCTTTGGGAGAGGTCGGCCGCTGCGGTGTGGCCATCGATTCGCTGGAGGATATGGAGGTGCTCTTCGAGGGGATCCCCCTCGATCAGATCACCACCTCGATGACGATCAACGGGCCGGCGGCGGTGCTGTGGTGCTTCTATATGGCGGCGGCGCTGAAGCAGGGGGTGTCGCTGAAGAGCATCGGCGGCACCATACAGAACGATATTCTCAAGGAGTATACCGCCCAAAAATCGTGGATCTTTCCCCCGGAGCCCTCGCTGCGGCTGATCACCGATATCTTTGCCTTTGCCGCCAAGGAGGTGCCGCGCTGGAATACGGTCAGCATCAGCGGCTACCATATCCGCGAGGCGGGCTCCACGGCGGTGCAGGAGCTGGCCTTCACCCTGGCCGACGGCTTCGCCTACGTGGAGGCGGGGATTGCGGCGGGGCTGGCGGTGGATGACTTTGCCCCGCGGCTTTCGTTTTTCTTTAACGCCCATCTCGACTTTTTTGAAGAGATCTGCAAGTACCGCGCCGCGAGGCGGATCTGGGCGCGCCGGATGAGGGAGCGCTACGGGGCGCAGGATCCCCGCTCCTGGACGATGCGCTTCCACACGCAGACGGCGGGGTGCAGCCTGACGGCGCAGGAGCCGGAGAACAATATCGTCCGCACGGCCATCGAGGCGCTGGCGGCGGTTCTGGGGGGGACGCAGTCGCTGCATACGAACTCCATGGACGAGGTGCTGGCGCTGCCCACGGAGAAGGCGGTCCGCATCGCCCTGCGCAGCCAGCAGATCATTGCTTACGAGAGCGGCGCGGCCAACACCATCGACCCTCTGGGCGGCTCTTATTTTATCGAGGCGCTGACCAACGAGATGGAGAGGGAGGCGGAAGCTTATTTTCGGCGTATCGAGGAGCTGGGCGGTGTTCTCGCGGCCATCGAGTGCGGCTTTTTCCAGAGGGAGATCGCCGAAGCGGCCTACTCCTACCAGCGGGCGGTGGACCAGGGCGAGCGGGTCGTCGTCGGGGTGAACCGCTTCGGCTCCGGGGAGCAGCCCGCCATGGAGCTGCTGAAGATAGATCCGGTGGTGGAGGAGCGGCAGGTGGAGAGGTTGCGGCGGTTGAAGGAACGCCGCGACAACAGCGCTGTTGCCGGGGTGCTGGGACGGCTGAGCCGGGCCGCTGCGGGCAGCGAAAACCTGATCCCCATCATCCTGGAGGCGGAGCAGCTCTACGCAACCGGGGGGGAGATAATCGACGCTCTGAAAGAGGTCTTCGGTGAATACCGGGAACAGGCGCTGTTCTAGCTCTGTTTTGCGGGGGGAAACGGCGGCGCCGCTAGAGCGGCCGCCTAGGGTGCGGTAAGGATGCCGCTGCAATTTTGTGCAAATCTGGCAGGGTTTGCCCCCTGTCGGGGGGAAATATGGTGAAGGCGGTTTGCTAAAGGGGGGATGTTCTTTTGTCGGAGGAACGGAAGATCAGGGTGCTTGTGGCCAAGCCGGGGCTGGACGGACACGACCGTGGCGCCAAGGTGGTGGCGCGGGCACTGCGCGACGCGGGGATGGAGGTGGTCTACACGGGGCTGCACCAGACTCCGGAGCAAGTGGCCGAGGCGGCGCTGCAGGAAGATGTCGATGTCGTCGGGCTGAGCATTTTATCGGGGGCCCATCTGACGCTGGTGCCGCGGATAAAAGAGCTTCTGCGGGAGCGGGAGATGGATGATGTCCTGCTGCTGGTAGGGGGGATCATCCCCGAGGAGGACGGGGCTGTGCTCATGGAGAAGAAGGCGGCCGACGCTGTCTTCACCCCGGGCACCACTTTAGAAAGCATCGTCGACTACATCCGCAACCAAACATAACGGGACACCAGGGACGGGGACACCAGGGACGTCAGACCGTGTGGCAAACAGCTTAAAAACCTGCTTTAAAAGGGGGGATTATCCCAAATCCCCTCTTTGAATTCATTATAATCACTATAAACAGTAATAAAAAAGAAAATCGGTGCCTATACCAGCACCGGCTTCCTTCTTTCCTTCAACCTTCTTAGTATTTCGTCGGTTCCCAGTAT
>JAAZIG010000057.1 GCA_012510325.1 Bacillota bacterium | reverse complement strand
GTCATGGATATTGCCCGCGAGACCGGTGTTCGGGGCGGAACAATTTTACATGGACGCGGTGCCGGTGCAGAGATTGCCACAAAACTGTTCGGGGTGGAGATCGAACCGGAGAAAGAGCTGGTCATCATCCTGACGCCGGATTACCTGATCGACAAAGTGGTCCGGGCGCTGTCCCGCGGTCTCAAGCTGGATCAGCCCGGCAAGGGAGTTCTGTTTGTTGAACCGATCCTGGAAACGCGGGGCCTTTTTGAGATGAGCGCCGGCCTTTCCCGGGAGAAAGGGCCGGGAGCAAAGCGATAAAGCCTGTCGCTTTTAGCCAACCGTCCGCTTCTGACAGCGCCGGCCTGACCGCTTCTTTGGGGGGGGCTGTTCATGACTGGTAAAAGGGCGGGCGGCTTCTGCCGCAGATGTACGCTGAACATCCCGGGGGTACAGCCTTCGCGCACCGGGTATAACGCCGCCTCAAGAGGGGTAAACTAACCGTTAACATAATTGAGGAGGTGCCCGGTCATGGAGATTGCCAAAATGCGTCCTGCCGATCTGAACAAGGAAGCCCTGCAGATCCTTCAGGAAGCGGAAGCATCGATCAATCGGTGTGCCGGTGTACAGGGGGAGCCCCCTGCGGAGATTATCCTGCTCGCCCTGAACGGCGGCAAGTAGACAAGAGAGCATGGCCCCGGGAAGTTAACAATAGTTTCGGCTTATTGTTAACTTCTTGTTTTTTGGGGACTGGTTCCGGGGCGGCAGCGGGGCCGGTTCACCGCTCCCACTTCAGGCGGCAGTCAAATTGCCGGTTGTCTTTCAGCGATCTAAACAGGGGCCAACAAACCGGTTAGCCGCCCCGGGATTCCGGCCCCTCCGGCTGGATCGGGGAGCTCTGCCGCCAGATAAAGTATTTGGCCAACAAATAGGCGGCTGCTGCGCCCAGGAAAAGCAGCGGGGGCCCCGCTTTAAACTCAAAGTGGTGGAAAATCTCTCCTTCTGCTGTATGGATCACTGTTGATCCGCTGCTGAAATAAAGTAAGGCGATGGCGTAGAGGAGATTTCTGCTCCCTGCCGCCAGCAGCAAAAGTCTTTCTGTACCGGCCCGGCTTTTGATGACAACGGTGAGCAGATAGATTATGGCAAATATGAAGAGAAGATAAAACATCGCGATGAGAAAAAGCTTCGCCGAGCTGAGCCGGTAATCGATGGCCACGGGGACAAACGAGAGGAGCAGGGCCCCGCCCTGGATCAGATTCATCCGGCGCATCTTTTCGGCCGGATAGCCCCCGGGCCAGGATTTTTTTTCAATAAACAATTTGTCCTGCAGGAGATTCAGGAAAAGCAGGCCGCAGAGGGCAATAATGATCAGCAGTACCGGTAACCAGGCGAGGTATGTATTCAGGCTGATGACGCTCTCTACATAAAAACTGTCCCGGATAAGGATGAAAGGCAGCGACAGGATGATGACAGCAGCATTGCTCATGAAAACAGCAAAGGTATAGCGGTTGATCGTTTTCTGCAGGGGGAGCAGCAGCTTTTGGCGGTCAGCGCTGATTTCATGATCCCCGGTGGAGGCGCGGGCCGTGTTGATCGAGAAAAATTGCGTGGTCACACTGGCGATAATTAGAATGAGCATGATCCCAAAGCCGAGCAAGGGGCGGTAAAAGGTATAGGCGATGGTGAAAAGAGTGATCCACCCGGCCAGGGCCAGCGCTGCGGCGAGGCAGGAAAAATTCTGGAACCGGGTGACGCTGCTGTTAATCAGCCGCCGGATCTGTTTTTCTGTCTTTGCAGCTTGCTTTTCCCGCTCCTGCCCGGGTTGCGGGATTCTCTCGCCTCTCAAGATCTCATCGCTGGTTACCTCGAACAGCTCTGCCAGCGCCGGGATGATCGTGATCTCCGGGTAGCCGTCATCGCGCTCCCACTTGCTGATCGTTTTGTTGGAGACGTTCAACCGGTCCGCCACTTCCTGCTGAGTCATCCCCCGGGCCCTTCTCAGCGCTGCCATAAAACCGCCCATCGTTTTGCTCATGAGCACCGCCCCCTCATTTTCCCTTTTCAGGGATCGTCCTACCTGAATTCTACGCCCGGGAGAGGTTCGATGCAACCTCCAGATAGGCGATTCACTCTACGAAGCGTAGAAAAAAGGGAAGGAGAGACCATCTCCGGCAATAGGGCAGTGGAAACGGTGCCAATTAAAAGATGAAAAAGGAAAACTAGAGACTCTGTTGAAGAAAAGATATTATCTTTAAGAGAGGTGATCTAGATGCTTAAGGAATTTAAGGAATTTGCGATGAAGGGCAATGTGATGGATCTGGCTGTGGCGGTAATTATCGGCGGTGCTTTTGGCAAAATCATCACCTCGCTGGTTGACGATCTGCTGATGCCGCTTCTGGGTCTTTTTCTGGGCCGGATCAATTTTGCCGACTTGAAGTATATCATCAC
This sequence comes from Bacillota bacterium, assembly GCA_012510325.1. GTDB lineage: Bacteria > Bacillota > Dethiobacteria > DTU022 > DTU022 > JAAZPQ01. Next base: position 15,790 of record JAAZIG010000057.1, on the reverse strand, counting down.
CCCGGCAAGCGCTGATGTTGCCGAATCAGCACTCCTGTACGGCACCTTTATCCAGTCGCTCATCGATTTTTTAATTATCAGCTTTTCCATATTTTTATTTATCAAGCTGCTCTCTTCTTTCAAGAAAAAAGAAGCTGCAGAGGAGCCGCCGGCACCTGAGGAACCCGGTAAAGAAGAGGCGCTCCTCACCGAAATTCGCGATCTGCTAAAAAACAGGCCAATATAACCGGGAAATGGAAAAGCCAATCCTGCTGCTGTCGGGAACTGTCGGAATTAGCCCGGCGGCGCCTTGCCAATTCTTCCAGGATCGGTTATTGTTTACAGAAGTTCCTGATGGGGAACTGCTCATCCTATTCCGGAGGTGTCTTGTGAAATGAAAGATATACCGCTTTACGAAGTCAGGAAAATCCACGATCTTCGCGATATGCTTCAGCAAAGTGCGGCTCTGTACGGAGAGAATATTGCCTATATGGTCAAAAAAGAGCGCGGCGGCCCCTATATTGATGTGACTATGAACGAATTTGCCGCCGACGTCGACGCTTTTGGCACGGCGCTGCTTCATTATGTTGCCGCCGGCAGCCGCGTCGCTGTGCTCGCCGAGACACGCTATGAATGGTACGTTTCCTATCTCAGCGTCACCAACGGCACGGGGATTATTGTGCCGCTGGATCGGGAACTGCCGGGGCAGGAGATCGCCGGGATGATCAACCGGGCAGAAGTGAGCGTGCTGATCTATTCCCAAACAAAACAGAAGCTGATCGAGCAGATCAGGGATGAGATCCCGGGCGTCACCAAATTTATCTGCATGGATCCACCGAAAAAAGGCGCTGCTTTTTACTGGTGGGATCTGCTGGAAGAGGGCCGCCGGCTTCTTGACGGCGGTGAACGCAACTTTCTCGATGCGCCCATCGATCCGGAAGCGATGACCATATTGCTTTTCACCAGCGGCACCACGGCCAAAGCCAAGGCGGTGATGCTGTCCCAGAGAAATATTTGTGCCAACCTTGAGGGGATGTGCTCCATGCTCTATATCGGTCCCGGGGACAGATTCCTGTCGGTTTTGCCGCTGCACCATACTTACGAATGCACCTGCGGCTTCCTCTGTCCGCTCTACCGCGGTTGCACCGTTGCAGTCTGTGAGGGGCTGCTCCAGATCACCCAGAATATCAAGGAGGCGAAGCCCACCATGATCCTGGTGGTGCCGCTCATGCTGGAGCTATTTCACCGCGCCATCATGAAGAAGGCGAAGGCGACGACAGAGGCGGCCCGCAAATTTGAATTCGGGCGGAAGCTGACGAAGTTCCTGCTCTATTTGGGGATAGACCTTCGGCCCAGGATATTTGCCCCCGTCCATGAGAATTTCGGCGGCAACCTGCGGATGCTTGTCTCCGGCGGCGCCGCCGCCGATCCGAATGTGCTGAGCGATATGCAGGATCTGGGCATCTCCTCTCTTCAGGGGTACGGGCTGACCGAATGCGCTCCCATCCTGGCCCTGAACCGGGATGTTGACTTTAACAATTGCGCCGCCGGGCTGCCGCTGCCCGGGGTGGAGATAAAGATAATCGATGCGGACGAGGACGGCATCGGCGAGTTCATCGCCCGCGGCCCCAATGTGATGCTCGGCTACTACAAGGATCCCGAGGCGACAGCCGAGGCCATCGACGAGGACGGCTTCTACCATACCGGCGACCTCGGCTATATCGACAAAGACGGCTTCTGCATTATCACCGGACGGAAGAAAAATGTGATCGTCGCCGCCAACGGCAAAAATATCTTCCCTGAAGAAATAGAATCGCTGCTCTCGTTTTCACCATATGTCGCCGAATCACTGGTCTCAGGCGGCGGTGATGGCGACGGCGGCATCGCCCTTACGGCAACGATCTTTCCGGAAATGGAGGCGGTAAAGAAGGTTCTCGGGCCGGCTCCGGAGGAAAAGGCCATTCAGGCGTTGCTTGAAGAAGAAGTCAAGAAGGTGAACCAGCAGCTGGTATCATACAAGCGCATCCGCCGGGTGTCCTATCGGGAGACCGAATTTGAAAAGACCACCTCGAGAAAGATCCGCCGACAGTACCAGTAACCCGGGGGATCGGTTCGCGCGGGGCGGTATCTTGATCAAAGCGGCGAGTGCCCTGATTATCTCCAGCAGTGCAGACACAGAGAGGAAGCAGCTTCATGAAATTGCCCGGCAAGGTCCTGAAGTATTTTAAACCGGCGACAGCGGACCGCCTGTACCAACCGATCATCGCCTCCGGCGATGATATGGAGGAAAGTTTCGGTTATTTTGCCCTGCAGAAGAGAAGCGATGCCCTGCTTCTAAACAGATTCAATGCGGATACCGTGCTCCTGATGATGGAAAGGGTCGGGCTGGTCGATCACCTCAATGCCCTGGGTTTTAACGGGCTACAGGTTGAAATTAAACGGGATGAGGCCCAGATCAACCATTTAAAGGTATACCATGAAATGATGGAGCCGGAAAATCTGTTGATCAATTTGCGCTTGTCAAGGTCCAGACTGGTTCCGGAGGAACGTTTTTTTGAGAAAAAAATGATTCCGGTGCTCGATATGGTAATGATCGAATGGCTCTCGGCCGAGGATCCCCGCGGTGAATTTTCGGAGAAGCGGCCCCAGTTGCCCGGCCAGCTCAAGCCGGGGCTGGGCAGCCTAAGTTACCTGATGGATCTTATCTATATCGCCGGGAAGATCCTGCTGGTAGACGGGTTTCTTGATGTGCCCAATTATTTTCACGGTGCCGTAATGTATTCCCGCAAATTCAAATTCTTTGATCCTGTTCAAGAGGCGGAGCTCAAGGCAATTCTCAGAGATTTAGAAGCCCGGTCCCTCGATGAACTGTCGTGGGGCATGCTCACCGGCAGCATCACTGAGAGTATCACCGGCCGGCCCTGCCTCTACACTCCCTCCGAGCAGGTCTTTCCCATCTCATCCTCCCTCGAAAAATACTTTAGCTCAGAAAAATACCGCCAGGTTTTCAATGAGACCTACAGAAGCAGGCAATACCACCTCGATTATGAAGCCATGCTTCAGCGAAAAGAAAAACTGTTGCAGGAAAAAAGAATAGAAGAGCTCTGATGGGGCGGTGGTCACTCCCGCTTCTTTGTTTACCGCTGATCAAAGATGCGCCCTTGGCCTGATTCCCGGTTGGGGGAGACGGTGAGCGCTTTCTGCTCCAGTACCCACAGCCCCGTTTTCAAATTCAATATAAAATTGTTAATAAAATTAATGTCTACATTAATATAATCAAGATAACTATTGACATCTAGAAGGTGTTAGGGTAAAATAGGGTTGGATATGGACAAATCAGATCGAGGGGTGAGCGATATGCGCGGACCGGGACGTTGCCCAACCTGCGGCGGTGAGCTGGAGATTCGCCGGCTCCATTGCCCCGATTGCCAGGTGAGCATCGAGGGGAAATTTAGCCCCTGCCCTTTCTGCCGTCTCGATGACGGCGAGTTGCATTTTGTGCTTACTTTTCTTCGGACCAGAGGCAATATCAAGGAGATGGAACGGGCTTTGGGGATCTCTTATCCCACGGTGCGCAGCAGGCTCGGCGACATCCTGCATCTGATGGGCCTTGGAAACGGAGCGCAATCAGAGGAGGAGGCGAGGCTGTTGAAAAAGGAGCAGCGCAGGCTGGTTTTGGAACAGCTGGAGCGGGGGGAAATAAGCGCGGCAGAGGCGGCAGAGCAGCTGCACAAAATCAAGAGTGACTGGGAGGAATCTCGATGAGTGAGGAGATCGCGAAAGTCTTGCGGATGATTGAGCAGGGTACACTGACGGCGGAGGAGGGACTTCCCCTGGTGGAGTCCCTGCAGGATGATAACGGCGGCGGTGCGGCGATGCGGCCGCTGGAGCAGGCCGCCTCCGGGATGAAGCGCAAGCTGCGCATCAAAATCAGCGATGCCCCCACCGGGAAAACCAAGCTGAATATCGCTGTCCCGGTGGGTCTGGTGAAGCTCCTGCCCGCCCTGATCCCGGCGGGGGTTAAAAAGAAGGCGGGGGATCTTGATTTTGACCGGCTCCTTGACGATCTCTTTGACGGGCTGGTTTCAACCGACCCCTCGGAGAAGCTTTTGGACGTGGTTGACGACGAGGATGGCGACCGGGTTCAGATCTATTTTGCCTGAAGCGATCCCAATCCGGGACAAAAGGGACGTACCTTCTTGTCCCACTTTGTTGTCTTTTTCTCTGTGCAGTGCCCTTGGGATAGGATTTTAATCTCCGGGACAGGAGGGACGTACCTTCTTGTCCCATCTTGGATGCTTTTTGCTCCGTGGTGCGCTTTCTGGAGGGGATCTCGGCCTGGGATGGTATCTGTGATCACTGTGGGCGGCTCTCGAGCCGCCCGCACGCCTGATAGCGGTCATCTCCCGGGCGGTTATGGAATTGACACCGCCGGACAGATGAGGTAATATCCGCTGCAGGTAGGGGCTACTTTCCCCATCCCCGGGAAGGTTTTCTGCCGCTTGCCGAATAACAGGAAAGTGAAACGCCTGCAGTTCACCGCTCAGGCAGAGTGCGGTTGTCGTGCAATATCTGCTTCTTTTTTTGGAAGGGATCATCACCTTTATCTCCCCCTGCCTTTTGCCGATGCTGCCCATATACGTTTCTTACTTTGCCGCCGGCGAAACCGGCAAAAAGAGGGCGCTGACCAATTCCATCGGTTTCGTGCTCGGTTTTACGGTTATATTTGTTATCATGGGCGCTTTTGCCGGGACTGCGGGAAAGCTGATCAGCGGTTATATGCCGCTTTTAAATGTCGTGACCGGGCTTATTGTGATTGTCTTTGGGCTGAACTATTTGGGGGTTTTAAAGATCGGTTTGTTGAATCGCGTGAGCGGCAAACAGATGGCGGTGCCGGATCTTGGATTTTTCTCCGCCATGCTCTTCGGACTGATCTTCTCTATCGGCTGGACGCCATGCGTCGGCGCTTTTTTGGGCTCTGCGCTGCTCATCGCTTCTGTTGAGGGCTCGCTGCTAACGGGTGTCAGTTTGCTCCTTGCTTTTTCCCTGGGCCTGGGCCTTCCTTTTGTCGTCAGTGCCTTGTTGATTGACCGGCTCAAGAGCACCTTTGAATTTATAAAAAGGAACTATCGCACCGTCAATCTCATCTCCGGCGGGCTGCTTGTTGTTATCGGTATTTTGATGGCGACAGGATACTTGAGTTATTTCCTTTCACTATTCACCTTTTAGGAGGGGCGGCGATGAGTAAAACGGTAAAAGTGGTGCTGCAGATCGCGTTATTTATTCTCTTTATCGCTGTGGCGGTATGGGCGTACGGTGCTCTAAATAAGAAAGTGCAGCCGCCAAACGGCGCCGGCGGCGCTCCGGGGAAGGATGAACCGTCGCCGGCGGCGCCCGATTTCACTGTTTTTGATGCAGCGGGAAAGACAGTGAAGCTCTCCGATCTGCGGGGCAGGCCGGTTGTGCTGAATTTTTGGGCCAGCTGGTGTTCACCCTGCCGGAGCGAGATGCCCGCCTTTGAGCAGCTCTACCGGGAAAGCGGTGGGGAGATCGCCTTCATGATGGTGAATCTTGTCGATGGGCAGCGGGAGACGGAGGCGACAGCAACCCGGTATATTGAGGAACAAGGGTTCACCTTTCCCGTCTACTTCGACAGGGAGCAGGAAGCGGCCGTCACATACGGTGTCAGGTCGATTCCGCGGACAATATTTATTGATCAATATGGAGATATCGTCTCAGTGGCCGGGGGGGCCATCGATGGGGATACTTTGCAAAAAGGGATCGATTTAATAAAATAACCGCCGATGTGAAAAAGGTGACCGGAATAAAAACCGGTCACCTTTTTTCAGGGCGCTCCCGCTAATAATAAAGGTCGAGAATGCCGAAGCCGACGATATTCATAATGATCGGCACCAGATAGACGATGGAGACAAAAGCAACCTTGTGGCTGTTCTTTTTCAAGCCGATCACAATGGCGGCGCCGGCAAAAAAATGAAAGTAACCGATGAGCAAAATCAGCCAGATCCCGCCGAAGGAAAGTTGCCACCAGGGGTATTCCCAGATCAGCAGATCCCCCACATTGAGAATACACTCGATAAAGACAGCCACAACCGTGCCAAAGATGGCGAAGAACCATTTTTCACTGAGACCCAGTATCTTTTTATCTTGATTTTTGGACATGAAGTAGTAGTAAACAAAACCGAGCAGGGAAAACATCATGATAATTTCAATATTCCAGCCCACGAAGACACGCAGTGCGGTCGGTCCCGGGGTGGTCCATACAGCGGAGTACTGTGTATAAGCCATCACCCATCCGTTCCAGGTTTCGTTGAAAAAGTCGAGACCCAGCACGGTCAGTGCGGCAAAGATTGGGTTCCAGTTTCCGGAGTCCCTGGCCTTGTTGATTTCCTGCGTGTAAATATAAAGCACCACCAGTAAGAGCGGAATGATGTACCATTTTAACGTGGTGAAATCACGCAGCCCCTCCAGAGCTTGGTATGTAGCTTCGGTCACAGTGTCACCTCCTTTCTGTGACGATTTGTTTTACCGGTAGTTCGTCCGGCAACGGCATCTCCCTCCGGGCGACTCCAACCTTTATATTTCGCCTGTTGGTATTAAGTTCCTTCTTCAACAATTTTCTGCCCGCTGTGGTTAAGGGGTTGCCGCTTCGTTCGTCTCCGGGGATCTCACTCGCCCCTCGGGCTTTTCTTTACTGTACCGGATCAAACCAGAGACCGGCCACCCGCCGGTTTTCATCAAAGACAACGCGAATCACGACGGAATCGTCCCTGAACTCTGCAGTGACAAAGACGACATCATAGCCGTCAACAAACTCTTCCCGCATATCGGTTTGTTGCTCATATGGACCGATCTGCCCCTCCAGCTCCGTCCAGATCTGCTCCAATTTACGGACGGGCATGGCCCGCTTCATCTTGGCATCAAAGTAGTCGACGGCTCCTTCATAATCACTCTTCGCCAGGCAGCTGATGAAGTCATCGGCGAGCTCCGCCGGTTCACCCTCCAGCGGGGGGAGCTCCCCCGGGCTGCAGGAGACAGCGGCGAAAAGGCAGATGGCGAGCAAGATAAGCGCAGTGGAATATTTCCGGGACATTGTTGTACCCCTTTCCGTAAACTCTTAATTTTCCAGATAACCTCTTTTGTAGAGCACCCTGGCTACCGCCAGGGCGATGAGCGCACCCACGGGGACAAGTATGCTCACCGATGTGGCCAAAGACGGCACCAGAATGAAAAGAACAAGCATGAACAGGATGGGGGCCACGGCAATCTTCCAATTCTTCGAGATAAAGACGACGCCCAAAGCACCGAACAGGGAGGGCAGGATATTGGCAAAGGCCGGGGCCAGCAGCTCTGATTCCAGGATCGGCTGCAGCTGGGCCAACAGCAGCACTCCCAGGAAAATGATCGCCGTGGTGACAAAAGAGGAGACGGCGATGGCTACGGTGGAGATGAGCTCCCCCTTCTCCGTGCCCGGTTTGACTCCGGCGATCTCCATGGCGTTGAGGGCGCAGGGGACCTTGAGGTTGCTCAGATTTCCGGTAACGAATCCCAGGTAGGATCCCCCGGAACCGAGCATCGGCGCAAAGGTGAACGCTTCAATTATGCCCACTGTCCAGTATATCGGCGCCACCCCGGCAAGCCCCTGAAGCAGCAGAAGACCGTTGGGCCAGGCGCGGTAGTAGATGCTGACCGCTGCCGGAAATAGCATGAACATGAGCAGGGCCAGTGAGCACCAGATCCGGCCCCAGTGGTGGATATTTTCGCTGTAAGTCGTATTCATTGCTTCCCCCCTAACTCAGCAGATTCGTAATCGGGATGGAGAGAGCCATGGCGCCCAGCATGCTGATGGGCAGCGCATAATCTTCCATCCATTTAATCTTCAGCACCCGGACAAAAAAACCGCAGATCAGCATGAGCAGGGCTGAAACTATCATCACGAAAACGGGGATCCAGCCCCGGAGCCCACTGGTGATATCGGCGAAGACCATCCCCATAAAAGCGGAGATCATTCCCAGGAACAGGGCGTCGATAAAAATCTCCCCCCAGCGGGTATCCCGTTTCTTCATGCTCTGAAGCCCTCCCTGGATCTTCTTTAAGAACAGGGTAATGACGATCAGCCCTGCCATAATCCCCAGGGTCATGACCCAGGCGATGGTGGAGTAAGCCTGGGGAGCGGTTATCCCTTCGGATATGGGGACATTGAGGACATTCGCAGCGATGGTTGCCGCGGGCAGTTCATAGGTCACCGCACCCAGAACGCTCAACCTCAACCAGGGCAGCGGCAGGCCCAGGAATTTGGACAGGGCGAACACCCCCATGAGAATGGCGATGGCCGGCGCCACGGTGAAGACGGCGCTGGCCAGAGTCACTCTTTTTAATACAGAAGTGGAGATTCCCAGCGCCCTGGCCTGGCGCCAGGCTTTGTACAGGAAAAAAACTGACTGAGCCATGACAAAAAGGACGATCACTCCGGCAGCCATGAACAAAAAGGGACTGTTCAGGTTAAAATCTTTCAAGATATCCCACCTTTCATTTTTGCCTGCGAACCGTTTTAAAGAGATTCAAGATTTGCACTTCTGTTCCTGCCTGTCTCCGCTGAGATAAAAGATCTGTCACCGGCACAGAAAATGTGCCACTAGATCCGTCCCCCCGGCCCATTTCTTCGGCGGATTATGCTTTAAGAAGTTCGCTGTAGAAGCGGATGCCGCGCTCGATATTTTCCAGGGAGAGCCGCTCATTGGTGCCGTGCATCCGGTCGAGATCTTCCGCGGAGATGAGCATGGGGGTGAAGCGGTAGATCTGCTCACAGAGCTCTTCGTAGCGGATCGCATCGGTGCCGCCCATGACGATGTAGGGCACGGTGACAGCATCGGGGAAGACAGCGTAAACGGCCCTTTCGACGGTTTCGAATCCGCTGCCGTCTACCGGCGAGACCCGCGAAGGTTCGGTGGTGACCAACGGTTCCACCTTCACCTCCGGCCCCACGATCCCGCGGACATGCCCAAGCAGTCCGGCCACGTCTTCACCCGGAGCGATGCGGTAGTTGATCACCGCGCTTGCCTTCCGCGGCAGGACATTGGGTTCGCTGCCTCCCTCAAGGATAGTGACCGCAGTGGTGGTGCGCAGCAGGGCATTGCCTGCCCGGGTGTTGACAAAGATTCGCTTGAACAGGGGGCCGAAAAGCCACAGATTGGCCAGGACAAGGCGCAGGCCGAACTTCATCTCCGGGCCGATATAGGCCAGCATCTCTTTTAGAAAAGGGCTGATCCTGGCCGGCCGCTGCCGCTTCTCCAGCTCTGTCACCGCCCGCCCGATCGCACCGGCGGCGGTATGAGGCGGGGGCATGGAGGAATGGCCGCCTTCGCCCTCGGCGGTGATCCGGATATCGGCATAGCCCTTCTCGGCGATCCCGACGAGGGCGATGGCCCGCTCCACGCCGGGCATGGCGCCGACGGTGACGGCACCGCCCTCATCGAGGACATATTCAAAGGTGATGCCGCGGGACTGGAGCAGCGCGGCGATCTTGACCGCCCCCTCTTCCCCGCGCACCTCTTCATCATGGCCGAAAGCGAGGTAGAAGTCGCGGGCGGGGACAAACCCCTCCGCCAGCAGAGACTCCACCGCCTCCAGGATCAAGATGATCTGATTCTTGATATCCATCGTTCCCCGGCCCCAGACAAAACCGTCTGCGATCGCTCCGCTGAAGGGGGGATGGAGCCAGTCCTGCTCCGTCCCTTTCTCGATCGGGACGACGTCGATATGGGCCATCAGCAGGGCCGGCTTGCGGGATTCATCCCGCCCCCTCCAGCGGTACAGGAGGCTGTAGCGGTTGACGATCTCCCGCTCCAGAGCCCCGTGGGCGGCGGGGAAGGCTTCCTCCAGGTAACGGAGAAACTGCTCGAAAGGAGCCCGGTCCGCTTTTTCCGGATCCGCAGCGGTGATCGTGGGGATCCGGATCGCCCCGGAAAGCCTTTCGGCAGCCCGTCCGGCATCGATCTCCGGGCCCGGCACCGGCTCCACACGGTAGCGCCGGGAGCGAAAGGTGAGCGCCCGGCCCAGGAGCACAGCCGCCAGCACCAGCAGCGCTGCGACAATAAGATAATAAAGCAAATAGGGCATGTGGCACCTCCAGGGTGGATTTGTTTGTAAAACTGCTTCCATTATACCCCAAAGTGCTGCTGCCGTGCCCGGAGAAAGGGTGGAAAGCGGGCGGAAACCCCCGGGGGTGGGAAATTCATTCCGGTGAAAGCCGCCTCAGGCCCTTCAGGGGATGGCGGGATCCCGGAGCGCTTTAAAAGATGACAATATCACTGTCCGTTAACACCTCCGTTAACACAAAACTTTTTTCCTCCTTGCTTTTTGGAATACTCTGTGCTATTATGCATCTAATTTACTGAAGGGATATTTGCCTTTGTCCAGAATCAGCTTTGCCGCCGCCTATTTCTTTTTTAGCTTTACCTATTTTTATGGTAAAGCCTGTTCAGGTTTGGCTGCAAGCTCATGACGACCCGCTAATATCCCCGCCAAAATATCATGAAGCCCTCAGCCAGACCGGCCGGGGGCTTTTTCATGTCTGGAGGTTAACAAGGATGATCGTGATTTTAAAGCCCCATCCGAACAAGGAGCAGCTGGAGAACCTCATCGGCTGGCTCCGGGAAAAAGAGATCCAGATACACCGCTCTGTCGGCGAGTCACACATGATCCTCGGTCTTGTCGGCGACACTTCGCGCCTCGATATAGATCTGGTCGCGGCGCTCGATATCGTCGAGGATGTGAAGCGGGTTCAGGAGCCGTACAAAAATGCCAACAGAAAGTTTCATCCCGAAGATACCGTGGTCCGCGTCGGCGACATCAGTATCGGCGGGGGTACGCTGACGATTATGGCCGGCCCCTGTTCTGTGGAAAGTGAAGAGCAGATCATCGCCGTCGCTCAGGCGGTCAAGGCCGCCGGGGCGACGATGCTGCGCGGCGGCGCCTTCAAGCCGCGGACCTCGCCCTACTCCTTCCAGGGGCTTGGCTCCGCCGGGATCGAGTTTCTCCTGCGGGCCAAACGGGAGACCGGACTGCCCATCGTCACGGAGCTGATGGACGCCTCACAGCTCGATTATTTTGACGAGGTCGACCTGATCCAGGTCGGAGCACGCAATATGCAGAACTTCAATCTGCTCAAGGAGCTGGGCGCCCAGGATAAACCGGTGATGATCAAACGAGGCATGTCCTCGACGTACGAAGAGCTGCTCATGAGTGCGGAGTATGTTATGAGCCAGGGCAATGAGAACGTCATCCTCTGCGAGCGCGGCATCCGCACCTTCGAAACCTATACCCGCAACACGCTGGACCTGGCCGCCATCCCGGTACTGCGACGCCTGACCCATCTGCCGATCATTATCGATCCTAGCCACGCCACGGGCAGGGCCTTCCTGATCCCGCCCCTGGCCGCCGCCGCCGTGGCCGGCGGTGCCGACGGGCTGCTCATCGAGGTGCACAATGCCCCCGAGCAGGCTCTCTGCGACGGTCCCCAGTCGCTCAAGCCCGACGACTTTGCCGCTCTGGCTCGCAAACTGACGGGGCTTCATGAATTCTTAAACGGCGAGGCCGCCGGATCATGAAGATCGGCATCGTCGGGCTGGGACTCATCGGCGGCTCCATGGCCAAAAGTATCAAAAGGCATACCGGGGATACGGTCTGGGGCTGCGATCGCGACGGCAAAGTGCTCGCCGCCGCCCGTGACAGCGGCGCCGTCGATGCACCGCTTACCCGGGACAATATCGGCGCCTGCGACTTTATCCTCACGGCGATTTTGCCCCGGGCGACTGTCCAGTGGGTCCGCGAGCACGGCCGCTATATCGCGCCGCAGGGAATTTTGATCGATCTCTGCGGAATCAAGCGGGACCTCCTGGCCGGGCTGACCGCCGTCGCCCGTAAGTACGGCTTCACCTATATCGGCGGGCACCCCATGGCCGGTCGGGAGCAGGGGGGCTTCGCCGCCTCCTCAGACGATCTCTTCGACGGCGCCTCGATGATCCTGACTCCCGGCGGAGAGGTGGGCGAAGCTCTGCTGGAACGGCTGCGCGATTTTTTCGCCGCCCTCGGCTTTGCCGGGCTCACCGTAACGACGCCGGAGGAGCACGACCGGATTATCGCCTACACCTCCCAGCTGGCCCATATCACCTCCAGTGCCTATATCAAATCGCCGGAAGCGCTGCGCCGCCATGGATTCTCCGCCGGCAGCTTCCGCGATCTGACCAGAGTGGCCCGGCTCGATCCGGATATGTGGACGGAGCTGATGATGGGGAACGCCGATTTCCTGACAGAGCAGCTGGAGCGGCTCATCGGGAATTTAAGCGAATACCTGGCCGCCCTGCGCGAGGAAGATGGCGGGCGGCTGCGCCGGCTGCTCCAAGACGGTTGCGAGAAAAAAATACTGGCGGGAGGGAGCTGATGCCGTTGATTACAGTGCCCATAGAAGCCGGGGGGGGGTACGAGGTCACCATCGGCAGGGGGCTGCTCAAGAGCTGCGGCAGCATCGTTGGTCACGCCATCGAGCGCTGCCGGATCGCCGTGATCACCGATACGGTGGTGGAGGAACTCTATTTGGAGCCGGTGCGGGCTAGCCTAACCGCCGCCGGTTTTGCCGTCACTGTCTTCTCCTTTCCGGCAGGCGAGCGCTCAAAAAACATGGGTACCCTCGCGGCGATCCTTGAATTTTTGGCTGCAGAGAGGCTCACCCGCACCGATTGCCTGGTGGCACTGGGGGGAGGGGTTGTCGGCGATCTGACCGGTTTTGCCGCCGGATGCTATCTGCGCGGACTCCGCTGTCTGCAGCTGCCGACGACCCTGCTGGCAGCGGTGGACTCCTCTGTCGGTGGAAAGACTGCGGTAAACTTGCAGGGGGGTAAAAATCTGGCCGGCCTTTTTCTGCAGCCGTCGGCGGTGATCTGCGACACCGCCTCCCTGGACACACTGCCGCCGGACCTTTTTGCCGACGGCATCGCCGAGGCGCTCAAGACAGCTGTTCTTTCCGGGGAGCCGCTCTTCTCGCTCCTGGAAAATGGGGCGACCAGAGAAAGCCTGTCCGACATTATCGCCGGCAGCATCGCTTTCAAAGGCCGGGTCATCGAAGCGGATGAATTTGAGGCCGGGCCGCGCCGCATTCTCAATCTGGGGCATACGGTGGGCCATGCCCTTGAACAATGCAGCGGCTACCGCATCAGCCACGGTCGCGCCGTCGCTGCGGGCCTGGCGGTCATCGCCCGCGCGGCGGTGAAGCTCGGCTGGGGCCGCCCCGGATCCGCCGCCCGCATCGAGAGGGCGCTACAGAAAAACAACCTGCCCGTGAGCACTTCTTTTACCGCCGGTGAGCTGGCGGAGGCGGCGCTCAGCGACAAAAAACGCACGGGAAACGAGATCACCCTGGTCATTCCGCAGGAGATCGGGAACTGCGTCCTGCGAAAAATAGCGGTAGCGGAGCTGCCCAAGATCATCGCCGCCGGACTGGAGGCCGAGTGATGGACCTGACGATCAAGCCCGCCCCCCTGCGAGGCACGGTAGCGGCGATTCCGTCAAAATCCGAAGCCCACCGGCTGCTGATCCTGGCGGCACTGGCCGATGCGCCCACCGAGATCGGGCTGGCCCCGGGCTCGGGGGAGGATATCGAAAGGACGCTCTCCTGCCTACAGGCTATCGGTGCCGTCGTCAGCCGCTCGGAAAACAGCATCAGGGTGATGCCCCCTTCGCAGGCGGCTCCCTCGCCGCGGTTCCCCTGTGGCGAAAGCGGCTCGACGCTGCGCTTCATGCTGCCTGTGGCCGCCGCTCTCTGTGGAGGCGGTCATTTCAGCGGTTCAGGGCGGCTTCCCGAGAGGCCCTTGGGTGAGTTAGCAGCGGCGCTGAAAAAGCAGGGGATGGCTTTTTCCGGGGATCGGCTGCCCTTTACCGTTTCGGGAAAGCTGCGGCCCGGAGAGTACCTGCTGCCCGGCAACGTCAGTTCGCAATATGTTAGCGGGTTGCTGCTGGCACTGCCCCTGCTCCCCGGCGCCAGCACCATCCGGCTTAGCGGTCCCCTGGAGTCATCGGGCTATGTGGAGATGACGCTGGGGGCGCTGCGCCGTTTCGGTATCGCCGTGCGCGTCTCGGGAAGCCGCTACCATATTCCCGGCGGCCGGCGCTATCGCAGCCCGCAGAAGGTGTCCGTTGAAGGCGACTGGTCCAACGCCTCTTTTTTTCTCGCCGCCGGGGCCCTCGGCGGACCGGTGGCGGTGGAGGGGCTGGATTATTCTTCGCTGCAGGGCGATAAAGCGATGGCGCCGCTTCTGGCGCGCTTCGGCGCCCTCACCGAGATCAGCGGCGGCCGGGTAACCGTGAGCGGCGGGGCGCTGCGGGGGTGTGAGATCGATCTTCGCCAGATACCGGATCTGCTTCCGGTGCTGGCGGCGGTGGCCGCCTCCGCCGACGGCACGACCACCTTTTACGGAGCCGCCCGCCTGCGCTATAAGGAGAGCGACCGCATCGCCTCCACGGCGGCGCTGATCAACGCCCTGGGCGGCCGCGCCGCCGGCCATGGGGAAAGGCTTGTTGTCCGCGGCGGAAAGATCGCCGGCGGCGTTGTCCAAAGCTTCAATGATCACCGCATCGCCATGGCTGCAGCTATCGCTGCGGTTCGGGCAGCGAAGCCGGTGACCATCGTGGACGCCGGGGCGGTCAACAAATCTTACCCGACGTTTTTTGACCACTATCTTGAGCTGGGGGGTACCGTCGATGGGTTCTGAGTTTGGAAAGCTTTTGCGAGTCTCCCTTTTCGGCGAGTCGCACGGCCCGGCTGTCGGAGTGCTGCTCGACGGGCTGCCGGCGGGGGAAATGATCGATCCGGAGGCGCTGCAGCGGTTCCTGGAAAGGCGCCGCCCGGGGCGGGATGACCTCTCCACCGCCCGCCGGGAGCCCGACCGCCCCCGCTTCCTTTCGGGAATTAAAGACGGGCGGACCAACGGCAGCCCTCTCTGCGCCGTCATCGAGAACACCGATGTCCGCTCCGCCGATTATCGGGCGCTGGCCGATACGCCCCGGCCCTCCCATGCTGATTACACCGCCCGGCTTCGGTGGGGCGAAGGCGCCGATCTGCGCGGCGGCGGCCATCTTTCGGGCCGGCTGACCGCGCCTCTGTGCCTCGCCGGCGCCATCGCCGGGCAGATCCTGGCGCGGCGGGGGATCCATATCGGCGCCCACCTGGCCTCTGTCGCCGACATCTGCGACGAGCCTTTCCCGCTCTGGCCCACCGGGCAGCTCTTCAAAGAGCTCGCGGAAAAACCGTTTCCCGTACTCGATGAAGGGAAGGGGCGGCAGATGCAGGAACGGATCAGGGAAGCGGCGGCGCAGGCCGATTCCGTCGGCGGGGTCGTCGAATGCGCCGCCACCGGAATGCCCGCCGGCCTGGGCGCGCCCCGGTTCGGCGGAGTGGAGAGCCGCCTCGCTGCCGCCCTTTTTGGCATCCCGGCGCTCAAGGGGCTCGAATTTGGCTCCGGATTTGCCGGTGCCGGGCTGCGGGGTTCGCAGAACAACGATCCTTTCACTGTTGATAAGCGGGGCGCAATCACGGTGGAGAGCAACCGCAGCGGCGGAGTTTTGGGGGGGATCACCAGCGGGGCGCCCCTGCTGTTTAGGGTCGCCTTCAAACCGACCCCGTCCATCGGGCTGCCTCAGCAAACGGTCAGCCTGTCGCGCCTTGAACCGGAGACCATCGTCATCGGGGGGCGGCACGACCCCTGCATCGCCCACCGGGCGGTGCCTGTTGTCGAAGCGG